>QHNB01000306.1 GCA_003217965.1 Verrucomicrobiota bacterium
TAATGAGCGAACGTTTGTGGCGACGTCGCTTCAATTCCGATCCTGCTATTCTGAGAAATAAGCTTTTGCTCAACGGCCGGAGCTACACCGTCGTGGGCATCATGCCATCACAATTCGAATTTCCACTTCCGCTTTTCAACGTTCAGGGCAACCGGTTTGCCGAGCGCGCAGATATTTGGAAGCCGGTCGCCTTTACTGACGACGAATTAAAGTCGCGCGGTTCGCGAAATTACGGAGTGATTGCGCGGCTGCGCGAGAGTGTCAGCTCACGCCAAGCACAGGCTGAGCTTAACGCGTTGATTGCAAACTGGGTTGGGCAATATCCCGACAATTACGGAAGTGGCCAGGGTTTTGGTGGGAAGATCTACCCGTTGCATGAGCAGGTTGTGGGCGGCATGCGCATCGGCTTGTTAATACTTTCCGGTGCAGTCGTGTTCGTTTTGCTTATCGCCTGCGCAAATCTTGCGACCATGCTTTTAGCCCGCGCGAGCGTGAGGGAGCGCGAACTTGCCATTCGTGTCGCGCTCGGTGCCGGCCGGTGGCAATTGTTGCGTCAGCTTCTGACTGAAAGCATGCTCCTCGCATTCTTAGGGGCGATTGCCGGTGTCATCTTGTCCGTTTGGGGCCTTGAATTTCTCCGGCACATTGGAGCGCAGACCATTCCGCGACTTGCAGAAGTGAGTATCGATCTCACCGTGTTAGTGGTCACCGCCATTGTCGCTGCCGGCGCCGGAATTCTTTTCGGGCTTGCGCCGGGGCTGGCGAGCGCGAAACCAGAGTTGACCGAGGCGTTGAAGGAGAGCGGACGAGGCTCGACAGCGGGCACACGCCGCAATCGTTTGCGTAACGGCATGGTCGTTGCGGAGATAGCACTAGCGCTGGCGCTGTTAGTCGGCGCCGGATTACTCATCAAAAGCTTCGCGCGCCTCCAAGACGTCGATCCAGGATTCAATCCGCGAAATGTGCTAACGGCCGAAATTGATTTGCCGGATTCAAAATATCCGGCGGGTAAACCAGTGCGCGATTTCTACAGTGAGTTGGATCGGCGAATCCATAATCTTCCGGGAGTTCAATCTTGCGGCTTCACCTGGATCTTGCCATTGAGCGGATCGAACACTGACAATTCATTTATTATCGAGGGGCAACCGCAGCAGGCTGCTTTTCCCGACGAAGAGATTCGCCAAGTCACGCCGGATTACTTTCGAGTTCTGGAGATGCCTCTGCTTAAGGGCCGCTTTTTTAGCGACGCCGATAACGCGGATGCGCCCAAGGTTGTCATTATAAACGAAGCGCTTGCCCACAAGTATTGGCCAAATGAAGAGGCGCTCGGCAAGAGAATCTCCTTCGATGATTCGAACCCGAAGTGGGTCACGATTGTTGGGGTTGTGGGAAACATTCGGCACCGCGGCCTCGATCTCGATCCAAAACCGGAACTGTACGTTCCGCATGCGCAAACGGGTTATCACGGGATGATTCTAGCGGTCCGCAGCAAAGAAGATGCACGCAGTCTTGCTTCGGCCATCCGGCACGAAGTCCAAGCGCTCGACCCGAATTTGCCGATCGCTCACGTCCGGACACTGGAAGAAGTCGTCTCGGATTCGGTGGCGCCACGCCGGCTTTCCGTTGTGCTGCTTGGAGTTTTTGCGGCGGTGGCACTGTTGCTCGCTACGGTCGGCATTTACGGAGTGATGTCCTATCTTGTTGTTCAGCGGACCCACGAAATTGGTGTGCGCATGGCGCTGGGTGCGCAGCGCGCCGATGTGCTGCGTTTAGTGATCGGTGACGCCTCGAAACTTGTTGGGATTGGTACCGTTTTCGGTCTGATTGTGAGTTTGGTTTCAACCCGTACGCTATCGGCCCTGCTCTACCGCGTCGGCGTATTCGATCCCCTCACCATTGCTTTTGTGACGGTCGTACTTGGTGCAATCGCGTTGCTCGCGAGTTACATCCCCGCACTTCGCGCGACCCGGGCCGACCCGATGATCGCGCTTTCTCACAACGCATGATTCGCCTTCGCAACCTCGAACGCAGCTATCCATTGGGCCATGGGCAGACGTTTTACGTCTTGCGCGATATCAACCTTGACGTGACCGAAGGCGATTTCGTTTCCGTGATGGGCCCTTCCGGGGCTGGTAAATCAACCCTGCTGCACATCCTGGGAATGCACGATCATGGCTGGACCGGTGAGTACTTTTTCGATGATACCGCGGTG
>QHNB01000309.1 GCA_003217965.1 Verrucomicrobiota bacterium
AAGCGCCCAACGTCGTGCCCTGGTTCAAGCAAGCATATCAAGGCCCAGCGGTCAGCACCTGCAAGGGGCACTGGGTCGCCATTCGCAAGGGCTCCCGCGTTGCTTACGCCCAGTGGGAGGACGCAGGACCTTTTCGCACTGATCACTGGCAATATGTTTTCGGTAACGAACGACCCAAGCCGAATTTGAATAAAGGCGCCGGCTTGGATGTGTCACCGGCGGTTCGTGATTTTCTCGGACTTAACGATACCGACGTGACGGATTGGCGGTTCGTCGATTTCGAGGAGGTTCCGCACGGGCCGTGGGCCAAGTACGGTGACAACAACACGTTTGTCCTGAATCGGCATCAAGGAAACGCCGGGACGGCACAGGCGCGAGAACGCCTCGCCAGCGAGCTGTTTCGCTAAGCCGAACGTGATGCGGCCGATTTGCAGCGGGCTGACGGCTGCATTCTTATGCGGCGCGAGTCTTCGCCTTTTTGCTGCTGATTCACAACCACTCCGTACCGGCAAAGATGCGCTCGGCGATTGGACGACGGACGCACCGGGTGTTCGAAGGAAAATTAGCAGTGATGACCTGCCGCCACCTAATCCCAGGGAATCGGTTTATAATAGTCCGCGAATTGTCCCACGTCCTTCGACAGCGCAATTGCGCGCCCCGCCTGGATTCCAAGTTGAGCAAATTGCGAGTGGATTTCGTAATCCGCGTTTTCTGCTCAGCGCTCCGAATGGCGACATTTTTGTCACCGAGAGTCATGCCAATCAGATCAAAATCCTTCACAACGAAAACGGCGCACTGCGAACTGAATTATTTGCCGATTCGGGACTGAACGATCCGTTCGGTATCGCTTTTTATCCGCCGGGCGTTGATCCGCAGTTTCTCTACGCCGCGAATACAGACGGGGTTGTCCGTTTTCCATATCGGAACGGCGATCTGCATGCGCGCGGCCCGGTGCAGAAACTAAGCGCGGAACTCTCCGGGGGCGGTTTGCTGCGCGGGGGCGGGCATTGGACGCGCGACATCGTCTTTGCTCCGGACGGCAGCAAAATGTATGTCTCGATCGGATCGCGCTCGAATAATTCAGATGATTCCTCCGAGTCAGATCGCGCCCGCATTTTCGAATTCAATCCCGATGGCTCAGGAAAGAAGGTCTTTGCCTGGGGAATTCGCAACGCCGTTGGCATCGCATTTCGCCCAGGCACGCGCGAGCTTTGGATGAGTACCAATGAACGGGACGAACTCGGCGACGATCTCGTTCCGGACTACATTAGTCACGTCGAGCCGGGCGGCTTTTATGGCTGGCCCTGGTTTTACATTGGCAACCATCAGGACCCGCGGCACCGCGGCAAACATCCTGAGCTGGCGGCGAAGTCGCTCGTCCCGGATGTCCTCGTGCAGTCACACTCGGCTACGCTGAATCTCTGTTTTTACAGCGGCGACCAATTTCCGCCAGAATATCGCGGCGATATTTTCAAAAGCCCGCGGCGAAGTCGAAGATTTCGTCACCGGATTTGTAACAGCGAATGGCAACGTCTGGGGCCGCCCAGTTGGAATTGCAGTAGGTAAAGACGGAAGTCTGCTCTTCAGCGAAGATGCGCACGGCACGATTTGGCGCGTCAGTTATCGCGGTCGCAGGGACTGAGGAGAAGCGCTAGGTGAGGGAGAGAGAGCGAGTCGTTCGTCGCGTATTTCGTTTACCCGGGTGAAAACTACAGAAAATGCGATGAGTCCTCCGATGATGACGAGAGATAAAAGACTAAAGCTGAGGAGTCGCAGCAATCGAAATTTTTCACGATTTCGCTGCCATTCCGCACGCTTGGCCGCGAACTCACTTTCAAGCGCGCGCATAGTCTCATCGTCGGCTTTGCCGGTATCGTCTGGCACCTCCCAAGAATAACGTCCCGGTTTCAGAAGCGAAATCGATTCTTAACGGTCGCCCGCCCAGGCCGCGTGTCTCGTTGATGTTCTTACTTCCCGTTCCCTAGGCACGAAGCAATTAGGTGAGGGACAAGGAAGGGTGGTCGGTGGCATTTCACGTGTTGCGAAGAAGAGCGTGCAGGAGGGTGCGGATAAGGCATTGAATGGCGGCTACGAGCACCGGACGAGCGACCCGCTCGCACCCCATAAATAGGCGAAATCCTTTGCCGCTTGGCGCCACGCGCATAATCTGCGTTGCCGCGCATGAAGATCGGCTTTGCTCAAATCAACCCTACCGTCGGTGATTTGCGGGGCAATTTTGCAAAAATCGTAGCGGCCTACAAGCAACTTGCCCGAGAAGGAGCCGATCTGGTTCTGTCTCCGGAGCTCGCCATTACTGGGTATCCTCCAAAGGATCTGCTCTTTAAGTCGCGTTTCGTTCCGGAGAATCTCGAAATACTCGCTCAGTTGCATGCTCAGGTATGCGGACCGGCATTGGTCGTGGGATTCGTCGATCCAAATCAAGGACGCGGTAAAGCATTTCATAATGCTGCGGCCTTGCTTGAGCCAGATATGCCAATCCAAAAAACCCACAAATCACTTCTGCCGACCTACGACGTTTTCGATGAGGACCGCTATTTCGAACCAGCGCATACTATTGCCCCGCTGAATTTCCGCGGGCGCAAGATCGGCCTTACCATCTGCGAAGACATTTGGACGGAGCGTTACTTATCGCGACCTTTTTACGATGTCGATCCGGTGCGGACTTTGGTCTCAGACGGCGCCGAGATCATTTTGAATGTCAGCGCCTCCCCATTCAGCCTTGGTAAACCGATGGTCCGGCGGGAAATGATTTCCGGCCTGGCCGCGAAGTATCGCCGTCCGATTTTTTACTGCAACGCCATTGGGGGAAATGACGAGCTTGTATTCGACGGAAATTCGGTCGCGATCAACTCCCGCGGCGAGTTGCTGACGCAACTTTCCGCCTTCGAGGAGGCAATCGCGATCGCGGATACCGCAGCCACGCCAGCCGCGCCTATTGCGCCGCCTGAAACGATTGAAGAACTCTACAGCGCGCTTTCTCTCGGATTGAGCGATTATCTGGCCAAATGCGGTTTCAAAACTGCCGTACTCGGGTTGAGCGGTGGTATCGACTCAGCCGTAGTCGCAGCCCTGGCGGTTCACGCTCTTGGCCCGGCTAATGTTACGGGCGTTTGCATGCAAAGCCAGTTTTCCTCGCGCGGAAGCGTTCTCGACGCGCTTACCCTCGCAAAAAATCTTGGGATCGAATGTCTGCGCATACCGATTGCCGAGGCGTTTGCGACATTCAAGGCGCAGTTCAAAGACGTCTTCGCCGGCTGCACCGAAGATGCCACTGAAGAAAACATGCAAGCTCGATTGCGTGGCATGACTCTCATGGCGCTGTCGAACAAGTTTGGCCACCTTGTTCTCTCAACCGGCAACAAGAGCGAGCTTGCTGTGGGCTATTGCACGATTTACGGGGACATGGCCGGAGGCCTCGCCGTCATCAGTGATGTTCCAAAAACGATGGTTTATGAGCTCGCTCGTTTTATTAATCGGAACGGCGAAATCATTCCCGAATCCACGATTACAAAACCGCCGAGTGCAGAATTACGGCCGAATCAAAGGGATCAGGATACCTTGCCACCTTACGATGTGCTCGACCCGATTCTGCGTCTTTATGTGGAAGAGAACCTGAGCGTGGCCGAAATCGTCGCCCAAGGGTTCGATGAAAAAACGGTCCGGTGGATACAGCGTCGGGTCGATTGCAACGAGTACAAACGCGAACAAGCCGCGCCGGGGTTCAAAGTAACCAGCCGCGCATTCGGCGTTGGCCGGCGTATGCCGATCGCACAGCGTTACGTTGGCTAATGCACCGTGCCCATCTTGCTTGCGTCCGCCAAAACCAAAGACGCTTTGGAGCCCGAAATCGCGCTTGGAAGGCGTGCCGCAAACGTTTAGATCGCGACGCACCTTAATCGCGACGCGTTATTTGAGGGTGATCTCGCGCATTAGCTTTTGGCCCATGATCTCGCGAAGCTCCACCCGCTGAGTGGCGGTAGCGCGCTGCTGGTCAGGCGTGCCTTCAACCTTTCGCGCGATCGGATCGAATTTCTCCCGCGCATTATCGAGCGCCGCCATGTTTTTCGATTCGGTCATAAGCAGGATGTCATAATCTTGTGGGTTCGACGCATCGCCAATCAGGATCTTGTAATCGAGGATCAGGTTTTGTTTCTTTGCTTCCTCCAGAGTGCCCTTGAAGGTTTTAGCCAGACCTTTGAGATAATCATCCGACATGCCGTATTTGGCCTTCACCATCGTAATCTGCCACACTGGCCCTTCGATGTAAGGCGCGTCGCTTTGCGCTGAACACAGACAAGCCCACGCTGAAAAGGAGGCGGCCACAGCAGTGAGCACCACATATTTAGTCATCTGAATTAATCTTTCTATTGTTTCACCGACCTTTGAGCCGCGCGCGCCACCGGGGATGGACATCGCAGAGAGAGATTGTCGACCACATCAGGAAATTCGATAGCTGCTTGCGAATCGAGTTCCTGATGACCTACATGCCGGAGTGCTTCAAGGCTCTAATCTGAGTTATCCCCTCATCACAACAGATCTGCGAGCAACGCAAGATGAGGGTCCGCCGTAATCGCATTCTCAATGCCACCGTTAAGGAGCGGTTCTCGCCAAAAGCGGAATCCGCTTCGCGGTGGTGGTGCTTAGTTCGGGTGGTTCCGCTCCGCCTCGCGGGTAGGGAGACGCCGCGAAGTTCCAGCCATCTACTGCAGGGCTGCAGGCCGATATCTTTTTAAATCCTCAAAACTATGATTGAACCTACAAGTTTACCGGCAGAGCGCGAACCGGGCTCGCGCACCACGACCGCTTCGTGGCAAACCTTCGGCGGGTTTGATCGTCCATTCGCGCGGATATCCTGGGGCTCGATCTTTGCCGGAGCCATAATCGCACTTGCGACGCAGCTCGTGCTCACGCTCGTGGGCATGGCGATCGGCCTCGCCGCGGTCAATCCGGCCACAGGCGGCACTCCGAGCGGCACGACGCTCGGGCTTGGGGCCACCATCTGGCTGCTAATCAGCAGTTTGATCTCGTTATTTCTCGGCGGCTACATCGCAGCTCGCCTCGGCGGCACTTTTAATGGCTGGCTGCATGGGCTGGCTACGTGGGGCGTTGTCACCTTGGGCACGATTATGCTGCTCACGACGGCGGCCGGCAGCCTCATCGGCGCTGCGTCCGGTCTGGCTGCTTTCACCACCGAGAAATCTTCGCAGGTGCAATTGCCGCCCGGTGTCCAACAACAGTTGGATCAGCTCAAGAACCAAGTGAGTCAAAGTGCAGACCAGGCCGTCACGCAGGCGCAACAACCCGACGCGGAAACGCAAGCGCGCGTCAGAAAAGCTGGAGAGCGCGCTGCGAAAGGCGGAGCCGTTGGCGCGGGTGGCGCAGCGTTAGGCCTTATCCTCGGAGCACTTGCGGCCGCTTTCGGTGGCAAGACGGGACAGAGATATCCCGTGCGCGAAGTTTACGAGAGCACGACGAGTCGCAAAGCGGACAGCACAGGTGCTCCCGCGGGTTAGCTTCTGCGCCTCGCAACGATTAAACGGCTGGACGAGCGTTCGAACCGTGGCAGTGCTCTCCGCACATGAAGCGAGAATTAAAACCAGAAGAGCACGAGGAGATCGTTAGGGCCGTCGCTGCTGGCGATAGAATCAAAGCGACGAATATTTATCTTTCGGCAACGGAAGGCAGTCTGACGGATGCGCAAAACTACGTGAAGAGGCTGACCGCCGAAGCCGAAGCAGCGGAGTCTGAGCAGTCGTTAAAAAAAGGTAAGAAACGTACAGAGACAGGCCAGGATCACTGAATTATGGGCCGCAACGTGCCAACTATAGCCGGTATGACATTCAAGTTTCATCGAAACGTCTCGAACTCGAACAAGCCAACGGGCCTCGAAACAACAACTGCGGCAGGGACAAACCCGCTGCCGCAGTAGATGAGTATCCGCTTCTACTCAAAGGACACGTTCGTGCGTGCTCTCTTTGATTAGGTATAGTCTAGTGATGGCCGTGTCCCGCTGCCACTCTGGCAGTTTGTTGGAAGCACGCCACGTCGTATTGGGCGACGACGTGCGAATTGCCAGACGAGATGCCACCCCGGCTGGTAGGATTTGCGTAGACGGCGCCCGCAACCCCTTTCGGGTTGAATGCCGATCCGCGCGCCGACACAGCATTTCCAGGTGTCACCATCGTCACCTCACACGACTGGTTCGGCTGTCCTGTCATTCCCCCTGAATGGGGATCTCCAGCGAACGCTGTACTGCCCAGTGCACTACACAAGGCCGCCCCTGCTAGTGTGATTATTAATCTTGTTTTCATACACATAAATTCGTAACGGCCGGCCCGCGCGCTGCACCGGAAAGGTAACGCGGTTGTTACTTTTGCAGATGATCGAAGGGCGATCAGTGATGATTTCCCAGTATTTCATAATCGATTTGGCAAATGCAGTGACGGTTATTACAGTCAAAAACCGTGATATGCCGACAATTTTGTCGGACTAATCACATGTTCAGCGGCATTACGTCCCTACTGCACATGGACACCCAGGCAAGCTACGACCGAGTAGCGGACGAGTACGTCCGACACATCTTCGATGAGTTGCGGAACAAGCCACTTGACCGCCAGCTTCTCGATCGTTTTGCTGCGAGCGTGCGCGATGTTGGCCCAGCGTGCGATTTGGGGTGCGGGCCTGGTCATGTTGCTCGTTACCTGCATAAGCACGGGGTTCAGGTTTGTGGCGTCGACCTCTCGGCGCCTCGGCTGGTTTCGAGATTGAGGAGATTATCGAGCGGGAACCATACCCCGATGTTGAGCACCAGAGCCGACGAAGTTACATTTTCGCCAGACGGCCGAAGGCAAGTCCATGAAGATACCGTCTAACCAGGCGATGAAGAGAACCGCGAGAATCATCCAGGTCCGGCTATCAAGGAACCCGCCATGGCAAAAACGACGCGGCTGGGAAGTTTTCGAAGCTGAGGGCGTATGCCCGGTCTAGTGCGGCGAGAACGC
>QHNB01000310.1 GCA_003217965.1 Verrucomicrobiota bacterium
GAAAGCGAGAGATTAGTCACGTCTTCCACTCCGGAAGTGACGTGCGCATTTCCCTGACAATTCACGGTCAGCGGCAATTCGTCTAGAATGTGCAGAATGATCGAGATGTCGTGCGGCGCCAGATCCCAGACGACATTAATGTCCTTCTGGAAGAGTCCCAAATTGAGACGGCGAGCGTTGATGTAGCGAATATCGCCGATATCACCGGCACGGATGATGTCACATATCTTTTTGACAGGCGACGAATAGAGGAAGGTATGGCCGCTCATGAGGATGACGCCTTTTTCGTCGGCGATCTCGATCAGTTCCTCGCATTCCGCCGATGAGGCGGCGAGCGGCTTCTCTATCAGAATGTGTTTGCCAGCGGAGAGCGCTGCCTTAGCCAAGCTGAAATGGTAGGCGACCGGCGTTGCGATGGCGATGGCATCCATTTCCGGATCATCGATCAGCTTCGAGGCGTCGGTGTGCGCCTCGATATCGGAATAGAGTGTGCACAAATGCCGCAAGCGATTTTCATTTACGTCGCAGATTGACTTGAGGCGACAGCTGCCGAGGGCTTTGAAGTTGCGCACCAGGTTCGGACCCCAGTAACCGCAACCGATTACCCCAACGTTGATAGGTGATGACATTTGGCCGTCTAAGTTCGGACGGAACTGGGGCGACGCGTAGCAGCGCGCGGAAGGCGCTGCCAACTATAGCGGACCTGATTGGCAATGGCCGGAAACGTTCTCACTAAGATTCTCAGGTCCAGCGACAAAGAGATATTGCGTGAATAAAAAATGTCCATCTCGATCATCTCGCGGAAGGTGGTCCTGTTCTTGCCATTTACCTGCCACCATCCGGTCAAACCAGGATAGGCGTTCACGCGTTCACGATGAGGTGGCGAGAATCGCTCGAACTCGCGGACGGTGCAGGGCCTCGGTCCGATCAAAGTCATTTCCCCCGTTAACACGTTAAAAATCTGCGGCAGTTCATCCAGCCCCGTTGCCCGTAAAATCTTGCCGCCAACGATGAGACGCGGGTCCCCTTGCTCATCCAGCTTAATCATCGGGCAATCGGCTACCATGAGATGTTCGAGATAGCGTTCATGCGTCGTGGTATCGGCATTCACCTTCATGGTGCGAAATTTCACGATCATGAAGCGCCGGCCGCGAAAGCCGATTCGCGGCTGGCGATAAAATACGGGACCGGGCGACGTGATCCCGACCCAGATTGCAATTAGGGTCATCACCGGGAGCCATAGCGGCGCGCTCAGCACGATCAACAGAAGATCAAGTCCCCGTTTCCAAGCCGGCAGCGGACGACAAAGCGGTGCCGGCAGCTGTACCCCAGCAGGAGTTTCGCTCGGATTGGTGATTGAGACTGCGTCGAGTGACGCTAGACGTTCGGAATCGAACGCCTCGGACGAGCCGTTTCGTCCAATGGCAGCGCGCTGCGAATGCGCGACTTCCGCGACGACATCTTGAAGGAAGCGAGCGATCTCGCCATCTTGTCCGTTGCCGTTGCCGTCGGAATTTGTTGAATCGAAGCCTGTGCGTGAACCGGTGACCGATTCTTCAGCGTCAGCTGATCCGTTAATCATCATCTGTTCCCTCCTTATTCCCCGAATGGTGCTGCGGATCCTGGGCGTGCTGCCGCCCGTGGTTGCTCGCCTTGTTTTCGGCCAGAACCTCATCGATCACCTTTCCTGGTAGTTATATGTCGTTCACGCGGACTCCCTATAATTTCCACGCTTATCAGAGGTATCAATTTCCTCCAATTTCGTCAATGCTTTTCCGCACTCGTTCACACCTTGTTCACATTCCTTTTTTCCTCCCCCGGTCTACTCACGCCGATTCCATGCCATCCGTTATGTAAAGTTTCCGTCACGGAATTGTGTCGGCCACTGCCCGGCCTGATCTGACGAAATCGCTCCAACAACATTCATTTTGCCCTCCATCCGGCCGAGGCAATCTTGCCGTCGACGAACCAATCGCGACCAATTCCCCGGGAGAGAATCCGATCCCCAAACGGATACCCGCCACGAACGAAGTACCAGCAAAATGCTATATATGTGCTGGCCATGCGCTCCAAAATCCAAACCGGTGCAAACCA
>QHNB01000311.1 GCA_003217965.1 Verrucomicrobiota bacterium
AGAGGATCTTCAGGACAAAGGCGAAGAGTGGAATACAACAGAGCATCATTGCCGGCAGATTGCTGACGAGGGTGACGACGAAGACCTTCAAGTTCACGCCATTCTCGCCGATCTTTTCTTTCACCCGCGCGTTCACCCATTGTTCGGACCTGGAAGCGTTTGGATCGTTCGCATTAGTGCCGGCTTCAAAAAACGGTCGGTCTTTGCGGGGTTCTGCTATCGCGGCGCGGACCTCCGCTTGGGCCTCAGGCGGTAACCTGGTCAAATTTTGTTCGAGCTTAGCCTTTGCTTCTGGCGTCAGCGGTTGCTGTCCCCATTTATTCCCGTGAATGTTTGCGCGCTGCGCGAGCAGATGAATCGCGAAGAAGAAGATGATGCTGGCCAATAGGTACAACCGGAGCGGATTGACGTAACGGACGCGTTTCCCAGCGAGAAAATCGATGGTAAGACGCCAAGGACGGACGAGGAGAAGGCCAATCGTCGAGAAAAATTTCGAATCCCAGTTTAGGAACGAATCAAGTGCATCGAGAAAAACGCGACCGAAGGAGCGTCGGTAATCGACTGCGTGCTGGCCGCATTGCGCGCAGAACGGTCCGGCCATGGCGGCTCCACAATTTTCACAGTATGGCAGCGGCGGGGGGTGTGCCTTGCGTCGCCGGGAAAAAAAGCGGCGCTTGGGCGGCTCGAGTACAGCAGTTACAGCAGCTTCGGCGGCGATGATACGTGCTTGCTCATCCACAGCTCGAAACTAGAAAATTCCATCTGAACCGTCGATTGCGAATCGCACGTTGTCATCGTGAGACGCATTTCAGCGAATCGAGGCTTAGTCCGCAAGCGGCGCGTTAATTGCCGCCTCTCCTAACTGTGGCGGAAGACAATGGCCGCGGCTCCGAGCAATGCGCTCGTGATCAGGAGGGCGAGATCCGCAACGAACAAGGGAAGTAGCATGAGAATGAGACCGCAAATCATCGGTATCCAATGGCGCATGCGTTTTCCATAGGTAAACGCGACGAGACCGAGCCCGCTAAAGACCAAGCTGCCAATGCAGTTTGCCGTAAACGCATCAGGCATGCGTTGGTTTACAGCTTATCGCGCGCCAAAAGACAGGCGCGCAGAAAGTTAGGGTCGACCGAATCAATGGCAGAATGACACGATGCCGGCCGCCTTTTTGCGAAAACCCTGAGAGCTAGTGAACTGATGGGCGCCCTCTTCCGCACCAAAAGTCCAGAGTTACTGATGCGTGAGGCCAGTGCGCCCGAACGTCAGATGAAGCGTTCCCTCACTGCCCTCGATCTCACAGCCCTCGGCATCGGCGCGATTATTGGCTCGGGTATTTTTGCGCTTACCGGCACGGCCGCCGCCGGGGAAAGCGCCGCGGGCAATGCAAGCTCAATGACGACCCCAGTCATAAACTTCATTCAATCATGGCTGACCCATGCTCCGACCGTTCTCGGCCGCCCCGGCGCCGGTCCGGCGGTAGTCTTTTCTTTTGTCGTTGCTGCGATTGCTTGCGGCTTTGCCGCGCTTTGTTACGCCGAACTCGCCGCCATGATTCCCGTCTCCGGCTCGGCTTACACCTATTCGTATGCGACACTCGGTGAAATTGTCGCTTGGATCATCGGCTGGGATCTCATTTTGGAATACGCCGTCGGCAACATGGCCGTGGCGGTCGGTTGGTCCGGATACTTCGTCAAACTGTGTGGCAGCCTCTTCGGCATAAGATTTCCGCTTTGGTCGGTAACAGATTACAAAACCGCTGCCGATATCGTTGCGAAGGGCGGAGATTCCCTAGAAGGATATTCTTCGACAGCTTTGCCGGTCATCGCCGGTCATCCTATCGCCATTAACCTGCCCGCCTTCTTGATCGTCGCAGCTGTGACGGTGCTTTTGATCTACGGTATTCGTGAGAGCGCGCGAACAAACACCGCCATCGTCATTCTCAAAGTCGCGGTCGTAGTCTTTTTTATTTCCTTCGGCGCTTTCATGGTGAACCCGACCAACTGGCATCCTTTTGTCCCGCACGGATTCGCCGGAGTGATGAGCGGCGCGGCGATTGTGTTTTTTGCATTCATCGGTTTTGACGCCGTCTCGACGACGGCAGAGGAGACGTGCAATCCGCAACGCGACCTTCCCATCGGAATGATCGCCAGCCTGATTATATGTACATTACTCTACGTTCTAATGTCCGGGGTGCTGACCGGAATCAAAAAGTATAGCGTCTATTTGGGCGACTCGGCCGCGGTCGCGACCGCCTTTGCCAGTAAACCTTGGGCTCAAGCCTTGGTGAGTGCAGGCGCGCTCGCCGGCATGACCTCGGTACTGCTTGTGTTCCAGCTTGGTCAGCCACGGATTTTCATGGCCATGGCACGTGATGGATTATTGCCGCAGTACTTTGCCAAGATTCACCCCCGGTTTCGTACGCCTTATATCACGACAATTTGGACTGGGATCGCGGTCGGCGGCGTGGCCGCGTTGACTGACATTGGTTCTCTGGCAGATCTCACGAACATTGGG
>QHNB01000178.1 GCA_003217965.1 Verrucomicrobiota bacterium
AGACCTGCTCGGCCTTGGTCGAGCATCTCGACGGCGGGATCGAGATCGTCCACCAAACCCGGGGCCTGGCCGGGATTGGGCCCGCTCGAACACCGGCGATTGTATGAAGAAGAAAAAGAAACGCGTCGCGAAAAAACAGGAGACTTCACCGGTGCGGCAATTGGAGATGGAACTGCATGTGTTGCGGCGCGAATTGAAGATCGCGGCGCGTGCGTATACGCAGCGGCTGGAGCGGGATTTACTCGCGACCGCTGCCGCCCTCCACAAATTTGCCCCGGCGGAAGAACTCTCGCGGGAACAACTTCATCGCGTCCGGGATTTCGCGATCATGGTGCGGCAGCGTCGGCTTCGCCCAGAGAAGGGGCGCCGTAAAGATTTGCGCAAGATTGATAGCCTGATTTCTGATTTGCAGCCGCTCCTCGATGAGGATCAGAAGTAGCCTGCGTCTCTGGCTTCTCCTGGGCGTGGCAGCCTTCGTTTGCCGAATCGGCGACGCTTCCTCTGCCGCTGAAGTAATCGTGAGCATTGTCGCCGTGAAAGCAATGCGTGGCGATGACGCTAAGAACGCCTCGACAGAGCGAGGCGGCTACAATGCGTTGACCGGTCAACGGGCAGCCTTCGCGAACTTCGGTGGGAAAAGCCAGAGCAATTTGCCCGAAGTGCAGCCCCGATTCGCATCGACGAGCGCAATGCCCGCTTTAGAAATTTTGATGTCGCCACCGGTGAGTTCTTCAATGACAGCGGAAAACTCTGGCTCGTGACCGACCACCATAACGGATTCGCCTTCGACTTTCCCGACCATCTGCCGAAGCCGCTCAAGACTGAAGCCGTGAGCGAGCTTTGGCTCGATCTGCATTCCAATCGCGAGACGCTGAGCGACGATTTCAGCCGTTTGCGAGGCCCGCGGGAGCGGGCTGGTTAGAATCGCATCGACCGAAAACTCGAGCCGATCCAAGAATTTAGCCACGCGCCTCATCTCTCGGCGGCCACGATCAGTGAGTGGCCGCTCGTCGTCCGGTTTGTTCCAGTCAGGCCAATCCGCTTCGCCGTGACGGAGAAAACAAATTTTCATCACAGCACGGCCCACTTCGGCCGCCGCGTGGCCGGGTTTTGCTGCCAGAGACGGCAGCCACCAAGATACGCATTTCGGTTGTGTCCAAGTTCGGCATGCGGCGGCAAGCGCTCGAGTAATTTGGCGCTGCCTCCCCCGAGGACAACATAATCCGCGACGAACGCTCGTTGCATTTGCGTTACGATTCGCTCGACTTCCTGCTGCCAAATCTTGCGCCCGACGCGCTTCAATCCGCTCTTGCCAACGCGATCCTCGATCGAACCGTCGGCCAGATAGGGCAGCTCGCCGAGCTCGAGCGAGAGAACAGCACCATTCCAGACAAGAGCGGAGCCGAAACCAGTGCCGAGTCCAATAAAAAGCATGCGACCACCGCGGTAACTGCCGAGGGCTTGCATGGCCGCGTCATTGATCAGCCGCACGGGTTTTTTGAATGCCTTTTCGAAATTGAAGCGGGTCCAACCCTTACCAAGGTTTTTGGGATCGGACAAAAGGCGACCATTCTTAATCGGCGCGGGAAAGCCGACCGACACGGCATCGAATTTCCAATCAGAGAGATTCTCGCGCACGCTGTTGAGAAGGTAGCGTGCTGTGAAATCTGGGCCGGATTCGATTTTGCGCCGCTCTGTCCGCGAAAGCATCATCTTCACGTTGGTGCCGCCAATATCGACGACGAGAATCTTTTTCATGCGCGTTTACGATCGCCTTGGGCCGCTTTTATTGGCGTCAATTTCATTCCAGTCTGAGCCTGTAATTCGGCGACTGCTCTGCGGGCCTGGCGCGAGCGCTCGCGAAAATGCAGTTGTGCCTGGGAACGGGGTGCACCTTCAATGGGGTGCAGCCGCAGATAGCTGCCATCCGGCTGGAGCTCGCGCGCTTTGACGCGATCATTCAAGAAATTTGGCAGGACGTCATTGACGATTTCATCGCGTAACGCCGGCGCTTCGATTGGGAACGCGATTTCGACCCGACGATAAAAGTTCCGCGGCATCCAATCGGCGCTCGAGAGATAAAGATCGGGTTGGCCAGCATTTTCAAAATAATAAGCGCGACTGTGTTCGAGAAAACGTCCGACAATGCTGATGACACGAATATTTTCGCTCAAACCCGGAACTTTCGGTCGCAAACAACAAATACCGCGTACGATCAGATCGATTTTCACGCCGGCACATGAGGCCTCGTAAATTTTCTCGATGATTTCAGGATCCACCACCGAATTGAGCTTGGCGATAATTCGGGCCGGCTTTCCCGCGCGCGCATGATCGCGTTCCCGTTCGATCAGCTGAATCAATCGGGTACTGAGATCAAAAGGCGCGACCATCATTTTCTTCAGGCCGGGATAACCAGCAAGACCCGTCAATGTGTTGAAAACGATCGCGACCTCATCCGTCAACTCCGGTGCGGCCGTGAACAGGCTAAAGTCGGTATAAATGCGCGCGGTGCGATGGTGATAATTGCCGGTGCCAAGATGGACATATTGCCGCAGGCGATCGGAATCGCGTCTTACCACGAGCAACGCTTTGCAGTCACTTGCTTTCCGGCGTTGGCGGCTTCGATCAAAGCCTCCACGACGGGCGAGTCGCCGCTGGTGCGATAGAGCGTGATTTTGATGGCGAGCACTTGCGGATCGGTCGCGGCGATTTCGATGAAGTGGACGACCGGATCGAAGCTTTCATAAGGATGGTGCAGCAGGACATCCTGTTTGCGGATGACTTCGAAAATATCGGACTGAGGAGGCAACGCCGGATCGGTGGCGGGCTGAAACGGCCGATCTTTTAATTTGGCGAAGGCATCATTGGTGACCAGCGGCATCAAATGCGTCATGGAAAGCGGGCCATTGAGCCGGTAAAGATCGGCCTCTTGCAGGTCGAAAAAGGCGAGGAGTAACTCGCGGAAATCACGCGGGCAATCCGCTTCGACCTCGAGCCGAACGGCCTTGCCGCGACTGGAGCGACGTAATTCCTGTTCGATGGTGCGCAACAAATTCTCCGCTTCTTCCTCGTCGATGTAGAGATCACTGTTCCGTGTGACGCGAAAGGCATGAACGGCGTCGAGGATCAAACCGGGAAAGAGATCGGCGATGTGATGTTTGATCAGCGAAGCAAGATAAATGTACTCCCACGGCTCATCGTCATCTTTGCCGCGCGGCAGCAAGATCATGCGCGGAACGACTCTCGGGACCTGAACAATGGCGAGTAATGGCTCGCCGCCTCGCTTGGTGCGTGCGCGAACGAGCAAATTATGGCTCTTGTTCAATAGCTGCGGAAAAGGATGGCTGGCGTCCACCGCGAGGGGTGTGAGCATCGGGAAAACTTCTTCCTGGAAATAACGCTTGGCCCATGCCGCGCGCTTCGCGCTTAGTTGCGCGATTTCGTGAAGCCGGATGCCGTTTTGCGCCAGGGTCGGCACCAATTCTTTGTTCCAAAATTCGTATTGAGTGGCGACCAGTTCGTGCGCGATGCGCTGGATCGCGTTGAACGTCTCCGTCGGCGTCATCCCGTCCGGACCGATGTCGCTCGTTTCGCTCTGGATTTGTTGCTTGATGCCGGCAACGCGAATCTCGAAGAACTCATCAAGATTCGCGCTGAAGATCGTCATGAACTTGACCCGTTCGATCAGAGGCTGCGTCGGGTCTTGGGCTTCTTCGAGAACGCGGCGGTTAAACTCGAGCCAGCTTAACTCCCGGTTGATGAAATTAGCGGGATCAGAAAGATCCACCGCGCATTCCACCGGTTCGGCGAGTTGCGGGGCAACCGCTCCATCGGGTGTCGCGATTTTGGCTGCGCTTGATTGCATGTCAATTAGTCGGACGCCGCTGCCACGGCGCGGACTCATCACCTAATCAGCGGCCAACGAATGCGCAAGCGACCAGCGGTCAAGCCGGCGCTGCGATTTGCTGGTGCCGAATGTCCTCCGCGGCGGCGGCGTAAACCGCATCCTCTGCGATGTTCGTCGCGTGATCGCCTACGCGTTCCAGGTGACGCGCGATAAACATCAAATTCAAATAACCGCGGAGTTGTTCCGGATCATGCGCCATGCGGTCGATCAAGCGGCGGCTTACTTGAGCATTCATCTCATCGAGCTTGTCGTCCCGCGGAATCAGGGCCCGGGCAGCTTGCGCGTCTTCCCGAGCGTAGGCGTCCACCGCGTCCCGGAACATTGCCATCGCGTGTTCCTGGATCGGGGTAATCCACAATACCTCCGGCAACGGGGGGTGCTGGTTCAACTTCCGGGCTTTGCGCGCGATGTTGGTGGCCTGGTCCGCCATGCGCTCGAGATTGCCGCTAAGTTTCATCGCTGACACAACGCGCCGCAGATCCGACGCGACCGGCTGGAACCGGAGAAGCAAATCGATTCCGTCTTTATCGATTTGTTTTTCGAACTGATCGATTTCTTCGTCATCGGCAATGGCGAGCGCGCAGAGCTCGTCATCACGTTCCGTCAAGCCCTTGAGGGCCCGGCCAAGACTGCGTTCCGTTTGGCTCGCCATCATCATGACGTTGTTACGCAGCCCTTCAAGCGCCTGCTCAAAAGTGCCGAGAGTATGTTTGCTTTCACTCAACATATCGATTAGCCGAACCGGCCGATGACATAGTCTTCCGTTTGTCGCTGCGATGGCATGTTGTGAGTAACAATCACGATGGTGTAGTTTTCGCGCAACTGGTAGATCAGCTTTTCCACTTTCGCGGTCGCGATCGGATCGAGCGCCCGCGATGCAAAGCCACTGCAGCCGAGGCCCGATCAGAGGGGAGAACGCGGCGACTTCGGCCATGGTTACACGATGCCGAACAGGCCACGAGTTCGGCAAACAACGAAATGTTACGATTGCGTGACGGAAGGACCTTCGGCGGGAAGGATGACACTGATCGTTGTGCCCTGGCCAATAACGCTTTCCGCCTCCACTCGGCCGCCGTGTAGTTGGGCGATGTGTTTAACGATGGACAGACCAAGACCGGTACCGCCGAGCTCGCGACTGCGGGCGCGATCGGCGCGATAAAATCGCTCGAAAATCCGCGGCAAATCTTCGGCCGGAATGCCAACACCCTCGTCCGCAACCGACAAAACAAGCTCACTGTCGCGCGTCCCAACGCCAATCACGACCCGCCCTCCTTCGCGGGAATACTTGACGGCATTATCGAGCAAATTGTGAACGATCTCTTCTAGCCGCATTTCGTCGGCGCGGATTGATGGAAGCTCGGGCGCCAATCTTAGCTCAACCTGAAGCTTTTTTTGAAGGAAGCGCTTGGCCCAATCCCGCGTAACGCGATTAAGAAACTCGGGTAGCTTTACCCAGCTCAAATCCAAACTCGCTTCCTTTGCTTCCAATCGAGCCAAGCTCAGGAGGTCGTCGACCAAAAGATTCAGGCGATCGGAATGCCGCTTCATCACTCGATAAATGTGGCGCACTTCCGCTTGGTCGAGGTCGTGGGTCTCGAGCAAGGTCTCGAGATTGCCTCGGAAAATGGAAAGAGGCGTGCGCAATTCATGGGAAACATTGGCGACAAAATCCCGGCGAATTTCGTCGGCCTGTTTCAGCCGGGAGATATCTTGAAACAGGGCGACTACTCCAGTTGCCGGCTGACCGTTGTTTACAATCGGAATGGCGGTGAGCTGGAGATATTTTCTTTTATCCGGTGCGCTCACTTCCACCGCTCGCGGTTCCGCGGCCTCAAGCGCATCGCCGATCGGTTCGAGAACATCAACATCGCGCACGATATCGAGCAGCGGTGTTCCGGGCGAGACCGAGCGGTGGCCGTAAAGATTCTCAAACGCCGGATTACAAAAAGTAATGTGGCGTCCGGAATCGACCACGAGCAAACCATCGGTTAAGGCGGCAAAGACGGCGCGCATTTGGGCTGCGTCCCGCGAGACTTGGCGATCGAGCTGCTGCTGGCGGGTAAGCAACTGCTCGAAGGCGACTCCGACCCTCTGGACCCGACCGCCGCCGGTTAATAGAAAAGTGCGCGGTTGTCCGCCATGGGCAATTGTCGCAAGCAACCGTTCAAGCTCGTGCCAGGGCGAGATCCATAGGCGGGTGACAATCAAGGCGGCGGCGAGAACGAGCAGGATCGCAGCGATCCACCATGCATGCACGATTATGAATCCCGCAGCCGATAGCCAAAACCGCGCACCGTTTCGATGGCATCGCCCGCCTTGCCAAGTTTTTCGCGTAATCGGCGCACATGGGTGTCAACCGTCCGCGTATCGATCACGCTCTCGTAACCCCATACGTCGCTGAGCAAGCGATCTCGTTGCTGCACTCGGCCACGCCTTTGCACCAAGGTTCGCAGTAATTTGAACTCAAGCCCGGTGAGGTGAACGACTTTGCCATTGACTGAAACCTGATGACGCACTCCATCGATCGTGATTGGACCGGCAACAAATGATTCCGCGTCGGCCGGCGTTTCGCCTCGACGGAGAATGGCCTGGGCGCGCAGAACAATTTCCCGCGGCGAAAAAGGCTTCGAAACGTAATCATCGGCGCCCAGCTCCAGTCCAAGAATTCGGTCGATTTCCTCCGCTTTGGCCGTGAGCATCAAGATCGGAATATGGCGCGTGAGAGAGTCAGACTTGAGAATTTTACAGACTTCAAGCCCAGGCATTTTGGGGAGCATGAGATCGAGCACGACCAGGGCGGGGGATTCCTCGCGCGCGCGACGCAATCCGGTAGCGCCGTCAGTCGCTGCGATAACGTTAAAACCAGTGGCGCGGCGGAAGGCGCGGGTGAGCATTTCGACCACGTCCTCCTCGTCTTCAACGACAAGAACCTTCTTACCAGGAGCCGTACTCATGACCTGCTCCGCGTAGTAGACCTTACTGCAATTGTGTCGGCAAGCCTTCTGGTTTAGCGCCGATCTTTTCGTTCAGCGCGAGGGTGAACTCTTGCAGGCTCGACACGATCTGGGGCGCTTTGGTCAGGACGGCGGAGGCGAGTTTTTCCGCATAATCGGGCCGCCGCTGCGACATCTCTGCCAGAGCCATCATGACGGCCAAGGCATTGTTTACCGAATGCTTGATCTCGCTGTATTTTGATTGCAGCTGCGTCAGCTCGTCCCGGGGAATACTCGTGTTATCAGCCATGAGTGAGTCGATTTCAGTAGAGAAAAGCAAGCCCTGTGCTTGACTAAAAGGTTCGACATCCGTCGTCCGAATGCCTGCGCAAGTTATCAAGATCATTGGGGCGCGCCAGCACAATCTCAAGAATCTCAAAGTCGAGATTCCGCGAGAGAGACTGGTCGTGATTACCGGGTTAAGCGGGTCGGGAAAATCCTCCCTGGCTTTCGATACTCTCTACGCCGAAGGGCAGCGCCGCTACGTCGAGAGTCTTTCTGCCT
Source organism: Verrucomicrobiota bacterium (assembly GCA_003217965.1). GTDB lineage: Bacteria > Verrucomicrobiota > Verrucomicrobiia > Chthoniobacterales > UBA10450 > AV69. Next base: position 7,405 of record QHNB01000178.1, read on the forward strand.
ACGCCCGTCAATTCCTGGATCAAATGGAAAAGCCGGACGTCGATTTCATTGAGGGATTGTCGCCGGCCATTGCCATTGAACAACGGAGCGCTGGCGCCAATCCGCGGTCGACCATCGCAACCACGACTGAGATTTACGACTACCTGCGTGTGCTCTTTTCGTCGGTCGGTCAGCCACATGATCCGGCTACCGGCCGGCCACTTCAGCGTCAAACGCCGCAGCAGATCGTTGATCGCATCCTGGCCTACCCGGCAGAAACGAAAATCATTATCTTAGCTCCGCTCATCGAAGCCGAATCGGGTGGGTTTCGCGATGTCATTGAAAAATTGCGCCGCGAAGGTTTTGTCCGGGCGCGCATTGATGACGAGATCATTGAGCTTGGTCGGCCCGAGCCCATTCGGCTGAAGAAAACCGAGAAGCACACGATAGAAGCGGTAGTCGATCGCCTGATAATCCGCGAAGGTGTGCGGGTTCGCCTGGCCGACTCGGTTGATACCGCCCTGAAGTGGGGCGGCAATAAATTGATCGTCTTGCGGAGCGACGGCGGGGAGCAATGGTCGGGGGAACGCTTTTCAACCAATTACGCGACCTCCGACAGCAATTTTTCACTCGGCGAACTGTCGCCGAAACATTTTTCATTTAACAGCCATCTCGGGGCCTGCCCGGCATGTCATGGCCTTGGCACGCAGCTTGTAGTCGACCCTGAGCTGGTCATCCCCGAGCCTGAAAAATCGATCGCGGCGGGCGCTATCACTCCCTGGCGGCGTGGGCCGAAGCGGATGCAGGCCTATTACCGAAAACTGCAAGGTGCGCTGGTAAAACATTTTCAGGTCAACGAAGACGCGCCGTTCGCCGATTTGCCGGAGAGCTTCAAGAACGCTCTCTATTTCGGGACCGGCGAAACTCCGATTGAAATAAATTTCAGCGCGAATGGCCGGAAAGAGAAGCTGGCGAAGCCGTTCGAGGGAATCGTGCCGCAGATGCAGCGACTTTATGCCGAGACCGAGAGCGAGTTTACGCGCAACCGAATTCGATCCTTCATGACGCGGGAGCCATGCCAGATCTGCGGCGGCGCGCGGCTACGTCCGGAGATTCTGGCTGTCACGATCCGCGACCAATCGAATCGTGAATTGAACATTCATCAATTTACCAAACTCACGATTGATGCAGCGGCGGATTTTGTTTCCCGAATCGCACTTACTCCCCAGCAAAGGCAAATCGCGGCGGAAGTGGTGCGCGAAATCGAGTCGCGCCTCCAGTTTCTACTGGAAGTTGGTCTTGGCTATCTCACACTCGACCGGGAGAGCGGTACCCTGAGTGGGGGCGAAGCGCAGCGGATTCGCCTGGCCACGCAAATTGGGTCCGGCCTGGCTGGCGTTCTTTACGTCCTGGATGAGCCCAGTATCGGATTGCATCATCGTGACAACGCGCGCTTGCTTGGCACGCTCGGGCGACTGCGCGATTTAGGCAATTCCGTCATTGTGGTCGAGCACGATGAGGAGACGATCCGGGCCGCTGATCACATTATTGATCTCGGCCCAGGGGCAGGCCCGCGCGGCGGCGAAATTGTGGCGCAAGGAAGCATTGACGACATTTTGGGCGCGAGAAATTCGGCGACGGCTGATTATCTTTCCGGTCGCGCGAAAATCCAGGTGCCGCGTCAGCGGATCGAACCAAGAGCGCAGAATGGATCCGGCTGGCTGACCGTGGTCAGCGCGTCCGAAAATAACCTAAAGAGTGTGACGGCGTCATTTCCACTGGGCTGTTTCACCTGCGTAACCGGTGTTTCCGGCAGCGGAAAATCCACTTTGGTTGATGACATTCTGCGGCGGGCATTATTCCGCCAGTTCTACAATTCCAAGGAAAGACCGGGAGCTTTCCGCAACTTGCGTGGGGTCGAACAAATTGACAAAGCCATCGTCATCGACCAGAGCGCCATCGGGCGCACACCGCGCTCTAACCCGGTCACTTATACAGGCGCATTCACGCCGATCCGCGAGCTCTTTGCGCAACTGCCGGCGGCGCGTGTGCGCGGATATGATGCCGGCCGTTTCAGTTTCAATGTCAAAGGCGGCCGATGCGAAAATTGCGAAGGTGGCGGCCTTATCAAAATCGAGATGCATTTCCTGCCCGATGTTTACGTTGAGTGCGAAGTCTGCCATGGCCGCCGCTACAACCGGGAGACGCTCGAGATCACCTACAAAGGGAAAAACATCGCCGATGTGCTTGATATGAGCGTCGATGAAGCGGCGCGTTTTTTCCGGAATGTGCCGAGCGTATCGGACAAATTAAACGCGCTGCTCGACGTCGGGCTAGGATATCTGCGGCTGGGTCAAGCCGCGACTACGCTTTCCGGCGGCGAAGCGCAACGGGTAAAGCTCGCGACCGAGCTTGCGAAAAAAGCGACCGGACGCACGTTTTATATTCTCGATGAACCGACAACCGGGCTGCATTTTGCTGATATCGAGAAATTGCTGCAGGTGCTGATGAAGTTGCGCGATGCTGGCAACACTCTTGTGGTGATTGAGCACAATCTGGAAATGATCAAGTGTGCTGATTGGGTGATCGATCTCGGGCCGGAAGGTGGCGAAGGGGGCGGCGCCATCATCGGCGCTGGGCCGCCGGAAAAAATCGCTGAAATTCCGGAAAGTTATACCGGCAAGTTCTTGCGGTCTTTGTTGCGGTGAGAGGAAAGAACCTTCACCACGTCTTGACGGCGATGACATGCCTCGCGTCAGCGCTAATCGGTGCGCAACTCTTCGCCTCGTCCGAAATCAATGATGCTGCGCGGGCGATCGATGATGGAGTTCCGGAAGTGGCGGTGGCGCGATTGCAAAGACTAGCCGGTACGCTGGCAGGCGAGGAAGCGCGAGATGCAAAAGAGAGATTGGCCGAAGCTTTGATTGCGGCAAAACGTCCGGCAGATGCATTGCATATTTTGGATGATCCGATCTTGCGCGATTCCGTGACCGCGAAATTTTTTCGTGCGCAAGCATTGGTCGCAGTCCATCGGTTTGAGGATGCTCTGGCGCTTTATCGTGAGGTGGCGGGCAGTCCCGGACCACAGCAGAGGCCCTCTGCGTTTGGGATGGCAGAGATGCTTCGCGCTCTCGGCCGGCCGGACGAAGCAATTCGTCAATACCGGACGATAGAAACCGATTCTCGATTTGGTGTTTCAGCTCGGTTGCGAGACGCGGAGATCCTCATCGCCAAGGGAGAGCGTGCGATGGCGAAACGAGCGCTGGACCAAGCTCAAGCGAAAACCACACCGGATAAGCGGCAAAAACGTTTGCTGCGCGGCCGGTTGGAACTGTTGAATCAGCAACCAGAAAAGGCAATCGGGCTGCTCGATTCGCTGGTGAGAAAACCGGAAGAGGCCTCGCATGAAACGGTGATGGCGGCGCTCTTTGCCATCGCAGACGCGCATTTGCAAATGAACGCCCCGGAAGCGGGAGACGATTATCTGGAGGATTTTGAGCTGGAAAAATGGTCGCATGATTTGGCCCAACCGCGCCGTGGATTGGCGCGCTGGTATCTGGCGCAGAGCGACTGGCAGGCCGGTCGCCGAGAAGGGGCCGTTCGGCAGTTTGAGGAGATCCGAAAGGCGATGCATCCCGCGCTTGCACCAGCCGTCTTGCAATACGCGCAGCTGCTGCTCGATACCGGCAAATCCGAGGAAGCACTCACCGTCCTGCGGGAAGTGGAGAGGTATCAACTCGATGCGAAAACGAGCCAGCAAATCAACTTCGAAATTGGTCGCGCCCTATACGCATGTGGCGAATTTTCCGAAGCAAGCAGGCGTTTCGAGCAATTAGCAGCGGGAGCGGGCGAATTCTCTCGACTGGCACTACTTAATGCGTCTCTCGGCTGGTTGCGCGCGAACGACGAGAAGCGGGTCGATTTGGATGCAAAGGAGCTAGCCACGGCCGGGGACACTGGAGCGGAGGCGGAAATTTTGCTGGAGAAAGGTTTGGCGGCCGCGAGACGGAACGACAAAAACGCGGCGCCCATGCTGGACGATTTTCTGCGTCGATTTCCGAGCTCTTCCCGTGTCGCAGCCGCTCATCTTGCTCTCGCCGAAATCGCATATCACTCCGTGCCGCCAAAGCTGGATCAAGCGGCGAAAAGTTTAGCTGCTGCACGCGCGGCCAACCCGAGCGAAACAGTTGCCGAACGTGCTGATTACCTGGCAATTTGGTTGGCCGATGCGGCTGGAGCCGATACCGATCGGGTGATCGCGGCGGCGAGCGATTTTTTGCGAGCGCATCCCAAATCCGATCTCGCTAAGGAAGTACGCCTGAAACTGGCAGAAACGCATTTTCGCCGGCAAGATTTTGCGAATGCGCAGACGCAGTTCGAATTGCTCGCGCAAGACACTGGAGCGTCGCCATTGACTGAAAAAGCGCTGTTTTTGGCAGCGCAATCGGCGATGGCGACGATGACGAGCCGATCGTCAGATCGAGCCCTGGAGCTACTCGCTCAAGTGGTAAAATTGAATGGTGAATTCCGTTGGGCGGCGCGGAATGAGCAAGCTGCGATCGAGCGACGTCTGGGCAAACCGCAAGAGGCACAGCTGTTATATGACGAAGTGTTGAAAAGCGATGCGCGAGGCGCAGAAAAACGTGAGGCATTATGTGGGAAAGCCGACACTTTTTTCGAGCAAGCGAACGCTGGCGCTTCGAATTTGCAGCAGGCGGTGGCCTTGTACGATCAACTCGCAAATGAAGCGGCGAATCAGCCCCACTGGCGCAATCAAGCGCTATTCAAAAAGGGCATCTGTCTCGAGAAAGAATCGGATCGAGACGGTGCCCTGTCGACCTTTTACCGAGTTCTCGAATTCAATCCAGAACCGGGACGAGCGCCGGAATTTTTCTGGTTTTACAAGGCTGGATTCAACGCGGCGCGCCTGCTGGAGGACCAGCAGAAGTGGGAGTCGGCGGCGGCGATTTACGACAAGCTTGTGGCAGCCAAGGGACCCCGCAGCGACGAAGCCAGGGACCGGCTCAGCCAGCTCCGGTTGGAGCATTTTCTCTGGCATTGAAAAAGAGCGCCTAACATCCGATTAAGATTGATTCGCGCACGGAACTGGCTCATTATTAGGAGCAATGAAAACACCGTTCAGGCTTCCGCGCCTGGCCGGTTGGACCGGGCGATGCGCGGCGGCATTTATCATGCTGGCCTTTTGCGCATCCGCAGTCGCTGACCCGAGTAAGAATGTAGTCACGCAGCCGAAAGCGCAGATGGTGCGTTATTCTGTTGCTGGCAATAAGCAGATCTACATCTTCATCTCGGGCTCGGCGATTCCGCAACCAATCGACCGTGTCGCGGGGCCAATCCCGACAACCGCGGTTCCGATGATTGTCTTCAACAATCTGAGCAATCGCACTGAGTAATGCCGGCATAGTCCGGCGTGGCAAACGCGCTTGAGCAAAGCGCGAGTACGGAGTTTTATTTGTTGCGCCAAGTCATCAATGGCCGAATACGTCGGCCAGCTGTCTCAATCGGATGGTGTCGTGCCTTGCGCAGGAGAGCACGATAACGCGTTCCACCGCGCTCCATTTCGTGGATGAATTCGCGCGCAAACTTTCCGCTCCGAATGTTTCGGAGGGCCTTCGCCATATTTTCTTGCACATGCTTGTCGACGATCTTTGGGCCGACGACGAGATCTCCCCATTTCGCGGTATCTGAGATTAAATCACGCATTCCGGCGAGACCCGCTTCGTGAATGAGATCGACAATAAATTTTAATTCATGCAGGCATTCAAAATAGGCGAGCTCTGGCGCGTATCCGGCCCGAACCAAGACTTCAAAAGCATTGCGAATAAGGGCGGTTGTTCCGCCACATAGCACCGCCTGCTCGCCAAAAAGGTCAGTCTCGGTTTCTTCGCGGAAGGTGGTTTCAATTACTCCCGCGCGCCCGCAACCAATCGCTTTCGCCCATGCCATCGCCGTCGCGCGGGCGCGCCCGGTGAAATTCTGTTCGACCGCGACAATCGCGGGTACCCCGTGGCCGCGCTCGAACTCACGCCGCATCATTGGTCCCAGCGCTTTCGGCGCGACCATGACGACGTCGAGATGAGCTGGCGGCACAATCGTTTTGTAAAAAACAGCGAAGCCATGCGCGAAGAGCAATGTCTGCCCGGCACCTAAATACGGTGCAATTTGCCGCGCAAAAATTTTCGGCATTCGCGAATCGGGGAGCGCCAGAAAAATAATATCGCTGCGCTGGACAGCTTCTTCAGTTCGGAAAACAGATAGGCCGGCGGCCCGGGCCAATGGACGTGATTTGCTGGTGGGTCGGAGCCCGATCAACACCTCGCAGCCGCTGTCGCGTAGATTCAACGCGTGGGCGCGACCTTGCGCTCCGAAACCAATCACGCCGCAAATTTTCCCGAGTAACGGCTCAAGGCTAATCTGTTTATCGCGATAGATCCGCGCGGACATGGCGCCGCAAGAGTGGCTGATGCAGCCCTGCGCGCCAAATTGAAATTGTGACTTAGCCCCGGCCCGACTCCATAGCCAGGGCTTGCAGTTGCGAAACTTTGGCCCGAGCCGCGCGGGCTTCTGAACTGCGCCCCAATTTTTCGAGAATATCGGAGAGCAGTATATACTGGCTCGGTTGGTCGGGCTGACGGGCAACAGCGCGACGCTGCGCCTGAAATGCTTCGTCGAGGCGATTTTCGTGCATTTTCATTGTGGCGATTAAACGCAACGCCTCCACGTCATGCACATCAAGCATCGCAGCGTAGCGCAGCGCTTCAATGGAGTGAGAGGTGTCGCCGTTCTCGGCATAAAGCCGGCCCTCGGCAAGTCTCGCCGCGTGATGCCACCAATTTTTCCGCACAAAATTTTGAACAAGATCCAGCGCAGCCAAGGGACCTTGTGTTCGACGAACCAACTCCGATTCGCAACTAACCAACTCCCAAACCTGCGGGTAATTAATCCGGGCATGATCGAGCAGTGCAATTGCCCCGGCATCGTCTTTGGCATTATGGCGCAGACCAGCGAGATTATAAATTCCCATCCAGGTCCGGGGATATTCTTTCGATTCTAACGGCGCAATTTTGGCGGCGTTGGTGAGTAACGCCTCGGCCTCGGTCAGTTTACCCTGTCGTGAAAGAACATCGGCCAGATTGGTTCGCGCGATCGGGTAGTGGGGCGTGAGCGCAAGAACGTGGCGGAACAGCTTTTCAGCTTTGGCATAATCTCCATGCCGGCCATAGATGAGTCCGAGATTCACCTCCACCCGCGCACCGCCGCCGCCGGCAGCCAGAGTTCGCTTATAGAACGTTTCGGGATCACACCAATCAGTGCTTCGAATGGTGCTCCGCATACCAAGCGCGACAACGGCGAATACAGCAACGCCGGCCAGGGGGCGTTGAAAACTGCGAGGCAAATCGAATGTGCACCCGGCCAAGAAAATCAGAAACCCGACGCTAGGCAGATATAGCCAATGCTCAGCAACTGTCGCATTGAGCGAAACGATATTGGAAATGGGGAGATAGGCAGCCAAGAACCAAATTGCACCTATAACTCGCATCCGCTGGCCGATGCCCGCTTTGGCGCAGCCATAGATGAAGGCCGCGAGAATGCACAGGCCGAGAATAGAAAGGTATTCCGAGTCGGCGGAGTTGCGCCAGCTCTGGCGCGTCCGGTAATTATTCGGCTCGAAAATAGTGCGTTCCATGTGCAGGTTCGCCGGGAAAACCATCAAGCGCCCATAATCGCCAAGCGAGCGAAGCATAAGCGTGGCACGGACAGGCGCGCTCCAGTGTTCACTCCCGCCTTTTTCGACGCGCTCGCCAGGAAGTTGGTGAAGGCCGGCGTAGATAGTGAGAACGCAGACGCAGCAAATCACGGTCACGATTTTTGTTTTGCGGCGAATGTTTCTGGCGAAGGCGAGCGTGTGGACGAGGAACAACAAAATCCAGACGCAGGCGATCTCGCGCGAGCAAAGAGAAAGCACTCCGCAAATCCCTGCCAACGAGTAAAAGATTAATTTTATTCCAGGCGATTGCACGGCGCGTCCATGCAGGACGAGCAACCACCCACCGGCTGCAAACAAAAACGCCAGGCTATCAGCGCGACCGGAGATATAATCGACCGCGGCGGAGTGGACCGGGTGCACCATCCAGAGCGCCGCGATCAGAAAGGCCGCGAGCGAAGCCGCGAAGTTAGACCGCGAGTCAGTATTGTTCCAAATGCCGGCGCCTTTGCGGAACAATAAAATCAGCAATCGGTACAAAAGCAGGCCGCTTCCGACATGCAGCAGAATGTTGGTGAGATGAAAACCGGTGGGGTCGGTGTTCCAAAAGTAATAATCGGCCATGAAGGAGAGGTTCTGGACCGGCCGATAATGAGGAGAGTAGGAATCGAGAAAGAGGTAGTGCCGGAACGCTTCGAGCGCGAGCAGCGGACTTTTGATGAATGGGTTGTCGTGCGCGAGGTAATCGTCGTCCCATACAGGCTGTCCCTGCAGAGCGGGCAGATGCACGAGAAAGCCGATAGCCGCGAGGAAGAGATATCGCGGCCATTGCTTTTCGCGAAGTGCGGCTAGTTGCCTGCGCAGAGTCGTCCGATGGGGGGAATCAGCTACGCTCTGGTTCATGAGCAGAGGAAGAAAGGAGAAGCCGACTCGTCTTTAAACAGGCGAGCGTCCTCCCGGTTTGCACGAGAGGACGCCCTACCTTTTCAAGATCTAACTATTACGGACCGTACGGGGACCAGAATGAGGTCGGCGCGACGTCCGAAAGCGCGGCAAAGGAATTAGCCGGGATTTTCGGCAGTTGGTCGACCGTTTGTGAGCCGTAATCGTTACCAAAAAGGTCCTGGCCGGTGTTATAGAGCACGGTGCCTTTCTTCAGGTAAGCGACCCAGTCAGTACTAGGAACCGAGAAGCCGCTGGCGCGGTTAGTTTCAATGGCGTACTGGTCGACGGCGGCGTCGATCATACGCAGGTCATTGAGGATCTTGGAAGCCTGCGAGCGTTTGCGCGCGCGCAAGAAACCCGGGACGGCGATCGCGGCCAGCAATGCGATAATTGCGACGACGATCATGATTTCAACGAGAGTAAAACCCCCGCGGCGTTTACGATTAAGCGTGTTTAACATGTTTATTATTGCGTTTGTTTGTTTTGATCTGAGCTGGGAGGTGGCGCGACTGTTCGATGCCGATCTCACAACTCATTCCCTGCCACTCCCGCTCTGCGGGAATGACAGGCGAATGAATCGTCAGATTCTTTACGGACCGTAGGGCGACCAGAATGAGGTCGGCGCGACGTCCGAAAGCGCGTTGAAGGAATTCGTCGGAATCTTCGGCAGTTGATCCACGGTTTGTGAGCCGTAGGTATTGCCGAAGAGATCCGCACCCGTGTTGTAGAGAACGGTACCTTTCTTCAGGTAAGCAACCCAGTCAGTACTAGGAACTGAGAAGCCGCTGGCGCGGTTGGTTTCAATGGCGTATTGGTCGACGGCGGCGTCGATCATGCGCAGGTCATTGAGGATCTTGGAGGCCTGCGAGCGCTTGCGTGCGCGCAAGAATCCAGGGACGGCGATCGCGGCCAACAATGCGATGATGGCCACCACGATCATGATTTCCACGAGGGTAAAACCCCCGCGGCGTTTATTGAGTTTATTCAACATAATGCTTTCTGTTCTGTCTTGTTTGAGTGCAGTCCGGGGACACTCGTCCCAGGAGGGCCTTTAAGGAGCACCCCTGATGCCATGGAGGCGGCTTTCCATCATTGCTAGAAGCTGGACGGACGGCCTCCGTGGATAAAATGCCTCTCTTGGGCGCGATTTTCGCTCTGAGCAATTCACATCCGTCGAGAATCTGCGGTGCTTCTCCTGTGAATTTAGAAAAAAGTCTCCGATCTTTCCGGTTAAACCCCCACCTTTACGTTTTCACGGGGGTGTTTCTCATCCGGCTCACGGTCTTGGCGCGACTAACGACGTCGCCATTCCTGCTACCATTTCGGGGCGACATGCATTTTTATAATGAATGGGCGCGGCATATTCTCAGTGGACAGCTGACTGACGATCATGCCTTTTACGGGCTTCCCGGATATGCATATCTGCTCGCGGCGCTATACCGGCTGTGTGGCTACAATCCGTTCGTACCCGGTCTCCTACAGGCGATTCTCGATGCCGGGACCGCCGTCCTCGTTTACAAGATTTCGATTCGGGTTTTTGGTGGGGTAAGCACCAGCGTGGCGCGGATCGCGGGAGTCGTAGCGGCGATGGGATGGGCGTTTTTTGTTCCGGCGCAAACCTATGCCGTCATCCTCATGCCAACGGCTCTGGTCGTTTTTGTCTTCTGGCTAGTCGTGTGGTGGATCGTGCGCGAGGAGGCTGCGCCTGGAAAAGCGTGCGCGGTCATGCTCGGCCTTCTGATCGGCATCACGGCGACAACTATTGCGACGATCCTCTTTCTACTTCCACTGGTAGTCGGTGCGGTTCTGATTAAGCGCGCCAACACAGACCATCGAATTCGCGCGCGGATCGCCTCGCTGACTTTGATCCTGACCGGGGTGCTCAGCGGCACCGCCCCCTGTTGGGTGCACAACTATTTTGTCGCGCATGATCCGGTCTTCCTGTCAGCGCACAGCGGCATCAATTTCTGGATTGGCAATAATCCACGTGCCACTGGATACCCGCGCTTCCCGCCCGGTCTACGCGCAAGTCAGGCGGCGATGTTGCAGGACTCGATCACTGCGGCCGAGTCCGCAGCTGGTCACCGGCTCACGCGCGGCGAAGTCTCGCAGTTTTGGTCAGCCAAGACGCGCAACTATA
>QHNB01000179.1 GCA_003217965.1 Verrucomicrobiota bacterium
AAACTAATTGTGCGCTGTCATCCTGAGCGAATGCGAAGGATCTCTCGATCATCCTTAAAACATACGGATGGTTCCCTCGCTCACGCTTGCGATGACAATTACGCGATGGTGCGCAATTCGGTACCAGTCAATCGTTGGAACGCTTCCAAATATTTCGCTGACGTTTTTTCAATAATTTCCCGCGGTAGTTTTGGCCCCGGCGATGTTTTGTTCCAGTCGAATGTTTCGAGATAATCGCGCACGAACTGTTTGTCGAAACTCGGCGGACTGACGCCGACCCGATATTGATCGGCTGGCCAAAAACGCGATGAATCCGGTGTGAGACATTCGTCGATCAGCAGCAATTCGTCGCCGTGCCGGCCGAATTCGAACTTGGTATCGGCGACGATGATTCCATGCTCGGCTGCATAACGGCTTCCCCTGTCATAGGTCTCCAAGCTTAGATCGCGAGCGATCTCGATCAATTCCGCCCCGATTAGCCTTCCCGCTTCGCCGCAATCGATATTCAGGTCGTGACCGGTCTCGCTCTTTGTTGCTGGCGTGAAGATCGGTCCTGGCAATTTGGACGCGAGTTGTAATCCGGCCGGCAATTTTACGCCACAGACCGTGCCAGTTTGTTGGTAATCTTTCCAGGCCGAGCCGGCAAGATAGCCCCGGGCCACACATTCAATCGCCAATGGCTCTGTTTTTTTCACGAGCATCGATCGATCCGCTAATTGATCGCGAAACGGCCGTAACTGTTTCGGAAATTCGTCGAACTCGGCCGTGATGAAATGATTCTTCGCAAAAGTGAAGCGTTGGAACCAGAAGGCGGATATTTGATTCAGAACTGCGCCTTTGCCGGGAATCGGGTCGGGTAGAATCACGTCGAAGGCCGAAAGCCGGTCGGTCGCGACCAAGAGTAAAGTTTCGCCGAGATCGAAAACTTCGCGGACCTTACCGCTGCGGAGTTTCTTGATCCCAGGTAATTCGATTTCGCGCAAAGTTTGCATCGGCGCGCGAAATATGAAGCGCGGCCGCGCCTGCGGCAAAGGAGAATCGCATGCTATGATCGCGCCATGGCTGGAATCGTGGTCAAACCCCGCGCGCGCATTTTGCACGGACACGACTGGGTCTTCTCGAGCGAGGTTTTGAAAGTGTTTGGTCAGCCGGCAAATGGTGGCGTGATTTCTATCAAAGATGGCAAGGATCGGATGTTGGGAAGCGCGATTTGGAATCCGAAATCGCAAATTGTCGCGCGTCGCTTCTCCCATCGGCGACAGGACTTGGACTTCGATTTTTTCAAACGTCGAATCGGGCAAGCGGCAGAATATCGGTCGCGTCGCGGTGTGAATCCCCGATTACATCGCGTGGTCTGGAGTGAAAGCGATGGATTGCCCGGTGTAATCCTGGATCGCTACGGGGAACAGTTCGTTTTGCAACTGACAACATTGGCGATGGATCAACGAAAGGAGACTATTGCCGACGCCATCTGCGAAACGCTCGGAGCAAAGATCTTGGTCGAACGAGACGACGCGATCGTTCGACGGGCAGAAGGCCTCGAATTAAGCACCGCCATCTTGCGTGGTTTTGCTCTCGAGACGGAATTGGAACTGTGCGGCGTAAAGTTTCGAATCGATCCGTTGAAAGCGCAGAAGACCGGCTTTTATCTCGATCAAGTTCCGCATTATGCCGCGTTGGCCGAGCTGGCGCCGGGCCGGCGCGTTCTTGACTGTTTCACCAATCGGGGAGCGTTCGCACTCGTATGCGCCCGTGCCGGCGCGACCGAGGTCATTGGCGTTGAAATCCAGGCAAGTGGGATCGAGGGGGCGCGAGAGAATTCCAAGCATAACCAGTTGGCGATACGCTGGGTCGAGCAGGATGTTTTCGAGTACCTGCGTGCAGCAGAGAAAGCAGGCGCAGAGTTTGATTTGATCATCCTCGATCCGCCTTCGTTTACGAAAACGAAGAGCCGTGTGCACGATGCCATCCGCGGATATCGCGAGTTACATCTCCGCGCGCTTAAACTCCTCTCACCGGAGGGGCTTCTCACGACCTTCTCCTGTTCGCATCACATGACGGACGCGATTTTTGCCAACACGATCTCCGACGCGCTGGTCGATGCGCGAAAATCGGCGCGACGCTTGCGTCGGTTTGAACAGGCGCTCGATCACCCGGTGCTGCCCAACTTACCGGAAACAGAATATTTCAAAGGGATGTTGATTGAAATGATGCCAGCCCGATAAGGCTATTTGTCGGCGACGGCGAGAAGATGCGCGTCGACGGGAATTCCCTCCCGAGTAGGGACGGGGTGTTCCGCGTAAGAAAAAACTTCCACTATTCGAAAATGTTGCCAGAGCAGCGCCTGCAGGCTGGCGCGAGTGAAGAAATTCTTGTGATCTGCTTCGAGCAAATGCCAGGGAACGACTTGAAGCGAGGCGAAGTATGGGATGATCTCAAGATTAGGTACGGAAAAAATGGCGCGTTGCCGGATGGCGCGCGCTATCTCCGAGAGAAAACTGTTCGGATTGCCAATGTGCTCGAGCACCTCAATGCAAACTGCGCAGTCAAACTCCTGATTTTTTACCGGGAAAACTTTTTCGTCCGGTTTGGATTGGCGGTAGGGCAAATTGCGGCGATCAAGAATTGCGCAGCACACTGGGTTCACCTCCAAGCCCAGCCAGCTATGGCCGGCCGCGATTAGCGGCGGGCCACACGCCCCGGCGCCGCAGCCAACATCAAGAACGCGAGATTGGCGCGGCAAATATTCAAGCATCAACCGGACAGCCTCCGGGTTTGCTTCCTCGACTGGCGGCCCCGAGCCGTAAATGTTTTGGCGGTGAAGGAGCGATTTCTGCGTTGGTCGAAGAACGTCACCATAATGTTTTCGATCCAGCGCTGATGACACCGCCTGGACGCTTAGCTCCCCGATCACATATTTTATTTGGCCGGGATTTCTCGTTGCTGTGACTCGAATCTTTACGTCCCGCTCGGAATCGATCGGTTGCGGGAAACGCGCCAGCAGACGAAATCTCGCCACATCAGTTCGAAACGATTTTTTATCGGGGTGGCTTTCCGGGTCGAAAAAGAGCAATCCAGTTTCACCGATCAGCGTTTCATCGGACCAGGCTTGGACTCGCCAGCTGGACGGCTCGGCACTGCCTAAATCGATTCGGCCAGAGATGGAGATTGCCTGGTCGAAGACTCGTTCATGGGGCCTCGGCTTATCGATTTTTCCACGAAGTTGCGAATTTTCCGGGAAAAATCTGGAATTCTCAATTGTGCTCATTAATGTCCGAAGAGCTGCCGCCGTTTAAGACCACATGGTCATGCGACATCGCGGAAGCATTGTCATGCCAGAACGAATTCGACCCATCGAGCAAATGTTGGAATTGAGCGACGACGAGGCAGTCACGCCCGAACTGCTGGATACGCAAGTGCAGAAAGCCCAGGAGCAACTGCTGGCGCTGAAGCGCCAACAGGAACAGATCGAGAAGCAAAAACGCGAGCTTGAAGAATTAAGTCGGCGACAGGAGGAACTCGATCACGGGCGCGCCGAGATGACGGATAAATTAACGCGTTCGCTCGTCATCTTGGAACGCGAAGCCTACGAGACGCAGAAGAAACTCGAACAACTGCGGGCGACCCGGGAAAGCTTTGGTCAACATTTGGAGATGCTGGAGGCGATCGATCCGAAGAGTTGGAACCCGGCGGACTTGCACAAGGAATTGAGTCGCGCGCTCAGCACGGTGGATGATGCCCGCGCAGAATTCAGCCAGCAGCGCAGCCGTTTGCAGGCGATCGCGACGCAGGACTCTGAGGAAATGGCCCTGCCGGAGGCGGCGCCGGAAGCTGGCGCCGCGAATGGGCAGCGGCCATTTCTGCAATGGATGTTGATCGGTTTCGCCTTCTCTTTACCGCTGATTGTGTTTGGCGTGATTGGACTGGTCATCTTTTTTTTCATGGCAAAGGGCTGAAATCGCCGCATGCCTCGTCGTTCGCTTAAATCCGGGTCGCCGCTTAACCGCCAACAACAGGAACTCGTCCAGCGCGAGAACGAATTGCGGGACCAAGTTCAAAGATTGCAGCGCATGATCGAAGAAGCGCCCCGAGTCGCCGAAGAAAGATCGCGTCAGCAGCGCGAGGAATTGCTGCGACGGGCAAATGCCGGCGGCAGCCGACTCGACGCCTCGGTTGCTTTGCGCGACAAGCGGTGGGGGGACGACGAGCCCGGGACGCGCCGGCGCGGCTCGTTACGAAAAGAGCGGCGAGAAGGCCGGATTGTTTTTCTGGTACTGGTCATTGCATTGGCTGCCGCCATTGTCTGGCTGATGACGCATTTCCGGTTCTAGATGGCGGGCGAACCGGACTTGGATGTCGCTTATGTCGCGAAACTGGCGCGACTCAATCTCAGCGCGGAAGAAACACGCCTTTTTCAAAAACAGCTGGGCGAGGTTTTGAAGTACGCTGAGAAGTTGAAAGAAATCGACGTCACTGGCGTGGAAGCAGCCGCCCATGGCGTTCCGATTTTCAACGTCTTTCGTGAAGACGAGCCGCGCGACTGCTTCACCGCCCAGCAGGCGTTGAGTAATGCGCCGCGTCAGGCGAACAATCTTTTTATTGTTCCGAAAGTCGTCGAATGACGAGGAGTGAGCTTCCGGCACTGAGCATTGCTGAGCTACGCCCGTTACTCTGCCGCCGGGAAGTATCACCACGCGAGGTTCTGGAAGCACTTGAAGAACGGATCAACGCCGTCGATGGAAAAATTGGCGCATATCTCTCGCGGGATTTTGATGCGGCCGCGGTCGAAGCCGAAAAAGCGGATATAAATTTGCCGCTCGGCGGTATTCCGGTCGCGATCAAAGATATCATCAATGTCGCCGGCCAGCCGTGCACCTGCGCCTCGAAGATTCTGCGCGGATATCGCGCGCCCTACAACGCAACCGCAATCGAAAGACTGCGTGCGGCGGGAGCGATTCCCTTTGGCAAGACCAACCTGGACGAATTCGCCATGGGATCTTCGACCGAAAATTCCAGCGCTCAATTGACGCGCAATCCGTGGGATTTGTCGCGTGTGCGAGGTGGCTCGAGTGGCGGATCCGCCGCCGCAGTGGCCGTGGACGCCGCCTTCGGGGCGTTGGGAACGGACACCGGCGGGTCCATTCGGCAACCGGCGGCTTTGTCCGGGATTGTTGGGGTGAAACCAAGTTATGGTCGTGTCTCGCGCTACGGGCTGACCGCCTTTGCCTCTTCCCTTGATCAGGTGGGGTCGCTCACAAAAACCGTGCGCGATTCGGCGTTAATCATGAATGCGATTGCCGGACCTGATCCATGCGACACGACCTGCCTGAATGCACCGGTGCCGGATTACGCCGCCGAACTGGGGCGCGGGCTGAAAGATATGCGTCTTGGTTTGCCCAAGGAATACATGATTGAAGGCATCGATTCCGCAGTGCGACAAGCAGTGGACGCGGCGGTGAAGCATCTTTCCTCCCTCGGAGCGGAGATCGTCGATGTTTCACTTCCGCACACTGATTATGCAATCAGTGTCTATTATATCCTGGCGACCGCGGAAGCATCCGCGAATCTCGCGCGCTTCGACGGCGTGCGTTATGGCTATCGCGCGGAGAATCCAACCGATTTGCTCGATTTCTACGGCCGCACACGCGAAGAGGGATTTGGCGCCGAGGTAAAGCGCCGAATTATCCTGGGCACCTACGTTCTCAGTTCAGGCTATTACGATGCCTATTATTTGCGTGCGCAAAAGGTGCGCGAGTTGATCCGGCGCGATTTCGAGCAGGCGTTTGCGAAAGTCGACGCTCTTGTATCCCCGACATCGCCGACACCGGCATTCAAGATTGGTGAAAAAACATCCGACCCGCTCCAGATGTATCTTGCGGATATTTTTACTAACGCCGGGAATCTGGCCGGCATTTGCGGCATCAGTCTACCGTGCGGTTTCGCTCGGTCAGAAAGCGGCCGCCCGTTGCCGATTGGATTACAATTTCTAGGCAAGGCACTCGACGAAGCGCGCATCTTCGAGATTGCTTACGCTTACGAACAAAGCACGGAGTGGCATAAGGCACGGCCGTCGCTCAACGATCAAAGTATCGTCGGCAAATAGCGCTTCGATCGCTGTGAGTGACCGCTTGCGCCATCTCGCTGAGGCATTGGACAAGCCGTTGGCGCGCCGGCTTATCCTCGGACTGTTTATCGTTCTCGCAGTTACGTTCACCTTGGTTCCATTCGTTCGTTTCCTCCGCTCCGGCACGGACATGGACTACCGGACGTGGTTCGATGCCGGCCAAGCCGTGCTTCGAAACGGCGAGATATATCCGCATTCGGGAGCGTTTCCGTTCATGTATCCGCCGGCTTGTGCCCTACTCCTGGCGGGAGCAGCGGCAACGGGTAAATCAGCGATGATTTTAATTCTGACCCTGCTAAACACGGTCGCATGGATCTTCTGCATTAAATTTTCGGTCGCACTCGCGACCGGTGAGTCTCGGCGATTTGGCACTGCTATTGCCCTCGTTTCGAACGCGGTCGTCCTCGTGTTTATCTGGTCGAGTTATCACTTGGGTCAGCCGAGTTTGATTTTGCTGGCGCTAATGCTCGGCGCATTTGCCTGTTTGCGGCGCGATCGCCAGATTTTAGCCGGCGCACTCGTCGCGCTTGCGGCTGGAATCAAGGCATTCCCCTTTCTCGCCATCATCTATCTCGTTTATCGCCGATACTGGGTTGCCGCTGCCTCGTTGATTCTTTGTCTCGCGTTTCTTCTCTTTTTGTTGCCTATCCCGATTCGCGGGTTGCAGCAAACCGTGGCCGACTTTCGTGAGTGGCAGCGCGGCATGCTGCATTACGATCAAGCTGGAATTGCACAGCGACCGGCGCGTGGCTACAGCTGGAAAAATCAGTCGATCTGGGGATTATCGAATCGCCTGTTGCGGCGCGTCAGCGCGGAAGACGAGGGAAAACCTGTGACCTATGCGAATTTCACTGATCTGAATTTCGAACAGGTGAACGCGGTGATTGTGGCGATCGCGCTTTTGTTCGGAATTTCGTTCGTCGCTGTGATGCCGCGGGCGCGGCGTCGTCAGAGTGAGCCACTGGAATTCGGGGCGCTGTTAATTCTGATCCTTATCTTCACCCCGCTCGCATTTGGCTATCTGTTTAGCTGGCTCATGCTGCCGCTGGCGTTGCTTCTACATACCTTATTGTGCGGGGAGCACACCGGGATCACCGGGCCATTAATTCTCACGGCAACAATCCTGCTTGCGGCAACCGCTGCAGCCCCGCGCATGATGCAGATATACGGCAGCGTGTTGTTCGCCGCTCTCGCACTCTATCTAGCGATGGCAGCCGAGCTATGGCGCGCAAAACGCGCCGACAATTCAATCGTGCGATAACTTGCGTGCTGGAAGCCCCGAGACGGACGGGCTTCGGTAAAAAAGCCGCCGCCCAACGGCACTGGTCCAACCGAGGGCGAAACGAATTGCTTCCGTCAGTGACATTTTGGAGTTTCCCCGTTCGCGATTCTGAAAAACGATTGGCACTTCCTGGACGCGCAGTGACTTGCGGCCACGCACGATTACCTCAAACACGATCTTAAATCCCACCGACGTCTTCGCAAAGCGCAGCAAACAATCGCGGCGAACGGCGAAGAAACCGCACATGGAATCGCGAACGCCGGTAAGGGGATAAGCCAGGGCGGAGGCGGCTCGCGAGATCCCTCGCCGCCAGACCGGCCAACCCGGAGTCGCGCCCCCGCGAACATAACGGCTGCCGATGACGAGGTCGGCTTCATTCATCAAGATTGGATGCAGCAAAGCACCGATTTGGCGAGGCGGATGACTGAGGTCGGCGTCCATCACTACGAGCAAGCTCGCCGCTGTCGATTCGGCGCCGGCTACAATCGCTCCCGCCAAGCCACGATCGGAGCCGTCCCGTTCGACCAGTCGAACCCGACGCGTGCCCCCCAAAGCGCGGATTTGCTCACGCGTCCCATCCGTTGACCCGTCATCAACAAAAACGATTTCGGCAAAGGGTAGATCGGTTTGCTCAATCGCCGTGATTAAGGGCTCGACGTTTTCCGCCTCCTGCAAGGTCGGAATGATAATCGCTATTTCCATTGCACCATGGAGCCGACGACGGGATTCGAACCCGTGACCTGCGGTTTACGAAACCGCTGCTCTACCAGCTGAGCTACGTCGGCTTAATCGGGGCGGTGGCAAAGATGTTCTGGCGCATGGGCCAGCGCGCGGGTGAAGCGTTCGATCGGCTCACGAAACGGCTCCACGCTGAGTCGAAAAGTCTGATGATGCACCGGCATGATGTATTTCGCACCGGCTGCATCTGCCATCGCGATCGCCTGCTCGGGGGTGGCATGGGCGCGAATCCACGGATCGTAGGCGCCGATGCTCATAATGGCGAGGGCAAAAGGCCTGCCATCACGCAACTTGGTAAACGCCTCGGTCATCGCAGTGTCTGCCCCATAAATAATGCGCTGGTCGCGCCGCGAGATGACATAGCTGTTGTAGCCGCGATGCTCGTCATATTGCATGCGCGCACCCCAATGATTTGAGCGAAAGGCGGTGACTTCTACTTCGAGTCCGCGCGGACTGAGTCGAATTGTGTCGTTCCAATCGAGTTCGATGATCTCTGAAAATTTTGTGCCGCGCAGGAGATCGCGTGTTCTGCGCGCAGTAATGGCGGTCGTCGACTTGGGAAAACGTTTCACCGTCCGTCGATCGATATGGTCGAAATGCGCGTGCGAAAGTAAGACCAGATCGACGGGAGGCAGTTCAGGAAATGCAAGCGCGGGTTCGGTGAGACGTTTGGGACCAAGCGTAAGAAACGGCAGCCGAATTCCGATCCGCTTGGAAAAGACAGGATCGGTAATGATTATCAGACCGAAAAAGTTGATCAGCACCGTCGAGTGGCCAAGCCACGCCGCCGTGACGTCTTCGCTGCTCCACAGCTCTGGATTTGGCTTTGCAAATGCCGGTGCGATTGGCCGGCGCCTTTCCACCGTCCATTCGCGCCAGAGATGTGCGAGCCAATTCCGCCGCTGCATTCTGCGCCGGCTACTTTCTCGCTCCGTCTCCATT
>QHNB01000180.1 GCA_003217965.1 Verrucomicrobiota bacterium
CCCATTGAGTAAAAATGCGATGAGCCTCGGTGAAATCGAGGTCGTACATCTTGAGCCAGCCCTCGTAAATCTCGCCTGATCGGGAAAGGATCGAGCCGGTCGCAACGGCGGGTGAGAGGCCCGTTATGGCGCTCAAGAGAGCGGCGAGGACACGTGTCATGCGTTTGGGTTAGACGAAGAAACGCTGCTTAAATTGCATTGCATGCGTTCGGGACACTAAAAGCGCCGATTGACCAAAGGAGAAAAGCGTTCAGCAAAGAGTCTTCTCGATCCCATTCGAAGACAAAGGGAAGGGGAGGTCATGCTCACGAGAGGACTCGAACCTCCACGGGTTGCCCCATACGGTCCTGAGCCGTACGCGTCTGCCAATTCCGCCACGCGAGCTAAAAGGCAGAGGTAAATTGCTCGTCACATCCCTAGGCGCAACTGCAAACTCTCACTGACTGCGCCGCTTTTTCCGCACGCGTTGTTCCAGGGCATGTGCCTTTCGCGCTTCGCCTAACGACCGTAAGAGATCGGCATAATTCGACGCAACAATCTCGTATTCCTGAGGGGGCTTTGCCACTGCTTCTTCCCAGGTTTTGAGTGAGGCCCGATAAAGTTCTGAGGCGCGCTGATAATCCCCGCGTGAATGATAAACGACGGCCAGATTACATTTGGATTGCGCAATATCCGGATGATTTGCTGGGAGTATCTTTTCCCGAATTGCCAGGGCACGCAGATGTATTTTCTCGGCCTCGCCAAATCGTTTCTCGTTCGTATAAAACACCGCAAGATTGTTCAAAACGGAGGCGACGTCGGGATGCTCTGGCCCGAGGTGAGCCTCATAAAGTCGTAAAGCGTGCAAGTAATAAGGCTCTGCTGCTTTGGCGCGGCCAGCTTTGCGAAACAACAGCGCCGCGTTGTTCAACAGAGTCCCGAATTCCGAGTAGGGCAAATTCGAAACCTGATTTGCAGCCGCGATGGCTTTTTCATAGAAGCCGAGCGCCTCCTCCTTCTCCCCCAGCTCGTCGCAAATCCGGGCCAGCCGCCGGGCCGACCGAAACAGGGCCTCCTGGTCAGGCTGGTCCATGCCTTCAAACAATCGATGCGCATTTACTAGCTGGGACTTCGCGGCCGTGCGATCGCCGTTTTGGTCGTGCAACAGGCCAAGCTTTTCGTAACTGAGCGCTAGCTCGATTTGAGTGGCGGGAAACGTCCGCTTGGCAACTTCCAGCGCACTTTCACCCACGCGAATGGCTTCCGGTAGCGAGTTGGTCGCGCGTAGTGTCTCGAGCTTATCGTTGAGGATGGCCCAAAGCTTTTCCTCTCCTTTCATTGGGCATTTACCAGCCCTCGCTTACCTGGGTCACGAGATTGGTCGCGAGCTCCTCGGCAGCAAGGGGCAGGGCTTGCCTCTCGTCTTGGTTAAGATCACTGCCAACGAAAAAACTGGTAGTTCCGGCGACCTCCGCGCTCGGCATTAGATCGCTCCCGTTGCGGGCGACAAGCTTATATCTTACCCGCATAACGAGATTGAATTCGGTCGTCGCCAGGACGTTTCCGCGCAGCGACCGCGCCGGTGCCCGTGTAATGTTCGTGATCTCTCCTTTGAGGACTGCATCGGAATTATTTTCGTTCGCAATTTTATAGGTACCGTCTTGATGGAATTGCTTGATCACAGTATCGGTGACCAGCACCTCAATCTGTGGCAACAATGTTTTGTTTTGAAATGTCGGGATGGCAATGGCGTGAACATCATGAAGATAGTTCGGCTTTACCGGCCCAATGTGATAGCCGAAGCAGCCCGTAAAAATGAGGCACACCGCGCCTAGCGCGATGAACTTTTTCACGGAGCCGGCGAAGCGGCTGAGTCGGGCGACACCGAAGACTCAGGGGTAGGTGAGGCTTCCGCCGCAGGCGATGATTCCGCAGCTGGAGATGGAGAAGGCTCCGGTGCGGTAGTAGTCGAAGGCAGCAAAGAAGCGGGCGGCGGCAACGCCGTATCCTCGTCTGGTGGCGGCAATGGCGCGACTTCGGCATCGCCGCCCCGCATGGTGGGCTTTCCGCGGCTTTCTTCCTCACGAGAAGCCACGCTCTTCTTTTTCTGATCGTTCACCGCCACCGCCGGTTGTAGCGCCGATTCGCCCACTTTTTTCCGAATCTCTTCGATGCGCTGCTTGGCTTCGCCACTGGCATTGGAGCCCGGCTGCTCCCGAATGACCTCGTTGTAATAAATGACCGCGGCCCGATATAGCTTTTGCTTGTCGTAATACTTCGCGATTTTGAAGACATCGACGGTCGATTTCTGATCCAATCTCTTCAAATTCTCTCGAGCGGTGGCGGCTTTTTCGCTCTTTGGATACTTGTAGAGAAAATCCTCAAAGCCGGTCCGGGCGTTGGTGGTTGCCGCCTGATCATTGGTGCCGAACCGGGCCGCTTCAAACCAGATGTATCCGATCTGATATTGAGCATCGGCCGCGATCGGCTCGTTCGGAAATTTGTCGATTACCGCCTGATAGGCCTGGATTGCCGCGTCATTCGCACCCTGCTTTTGCCTAGCCAATCCAATACCGAACTGTGCTCGCGCCGTGTATTTGCCATATGGCGCGGTCCGGACAACAGCAGCGAAAATATTCACCGCCCGGTCCATTGAAGTAAAAAGCGGAATCCCGAGTACCTTTAATTTCTTGCCCCCGAGATACATTTCCCCGATTCGAAACTGAGCCTCAATCGCTTCATCAAAATGAGGGCTGCTCGGATACTTTTCGACGATGACACGATAGGTCGTGGCCGCCGTCATATAATCGCCCGTTTTTTCGATCAACTCGGCCGCCCGAAAGACTGCTCCGGGCGCCAATGCATCCTTTGGGTGTTTCCGCCAAAGGCGCGTGTAGGCCTTGATCGCCCGACCGATATTCCCCTTGTTTTCCGCCTCCTGCGCGATCGAGAAAAGCTGCTGTGCGTTGCCGCTAATCTCCTCCTCGCCGGGAGCAACATACTTCACTTTTTCCCCGGGACGAAAGATGACGGATGCCCTTCCGGCAGTGACGAGCAGCAGAGCGCCAAGCATCAGAATAAACAGTCGAATTCGCATGGAACGTCGCAGGGTAGTTGCCTCTGTGGTTCCGTCAAGGGTAGCGTAGCCCAAAAAGAACATGTTCCCCCGCGCCCGATTCTTGGACAACTTTGGTTGCTTTTCCTTCGTTGCCCCGCACATATGATGAATTGGATTGAATCTTAACGACCAGCAGAAGATTCGGATCGGAGCCTGCGCTTGGAGCTTCGAAGAATGGCGCGATGTTTTCTATCCGCCTGATCTGCCACAATCACACTGGCTGGAATTCTATGCCCGGTACTTTCTTACGGTTGAAATCGATTCCACCTTTTACGCGGCACCCGCGCCTGATTCTGTCCGGCGCTGGCTCGATCTGACGCCGGCGCATTTTCGTTTCTCCTGCAAATTGCCACGCGAAATCACACACCAATGCAAATTACGCGATTGCAGTGCGGAACTGAGCCAGTTTCTGCGGGCGATTGAGCCCCTTACACCCAAGCTCCATGTCATTCTGGTGCAATTACCTCCCTCATTTTCGCCAAAAGAGGGCAAAGCGCCGCTGCGATCGTTTATTGCTCAACTTCCAGATGATTTTCGCTTTGCTATTGAGTTCCGTCATGCCGGCTGGCATCGCCCGCAAATCATTCGGCTGCTCGAGAAATATCGGATCTGCTGGGTTTGGGCCGATACTTCCCCGTTGAACGAGCGAAATCTGGCGCCGTTCGAGTTTCAACCACGCACGACCGATTTTCTTTACGTCCGATTGCTTGGCGATTACGCCACCAAATACAATCGGGACGGCAAACACGTGCATCGCTATCACAAGTTGTTATGGAAACGCGAAGCCGCGCTCGAAAGTTGGGCTCTGAAGATTGGACGGCAACTGGCCGAAGTCCGGGCCGTTTACGCTTACGTAAACAATCATTTCGAAGGTTTCGCCCCGGAAACTGCGCAGCGGCTTGCCGAAAAGCTTGGCTTTCAACTTCCATTGCCGATCTCGGCCGAGCTGGCAACCGCACCCACTGATCGCGCCCAACTCGATTTGTTCCCGGCGGGCTAGCCGATTTCTGGGGCGCCGAAATACGGCAGCAAAATTTCCGGCAATCGGACCGAGCCCCCTGGTTGCTGGCCGCATTCGATCAAGGCCGCAAACAGCCGCGGAAGCGCCAAACCTGATGCGTTAAGGGTGTGACAAAAGCGATTCTTCCCGTTTGCATCTTTGAATCGCAAATTCATCCGCCGGGCCTGAAAATCTTCGAAATTGGAGCAGCTCGATGCCTCCAGGTAAGCCTTCTGCCCCGGCGACCAAACCTCGAGATCATAAGTCTTAGCCGAACCGAACCCGAGATCTCCGGTGCACAGTTCGATCGCGCGATAATGCAGACCGAGCAACTGTAAAATTCGCTCCGCATCCGCGGTCAAACTCTCCAATTCGGCATAGGAATTTTCCGGCGCCGTGATTTTGACCAGCTCCACCTTATCGAACTGATGCACCCGAATAATTCCACGTGTCTCCCGCCCAGCGGACCCAGCCTCGCGCCGGAAACAGGGTGTATAAGCCACAAATTTTTTCGGTAACTCATCTGCGCGCAAAATTTCTTCGCGATGAAAATTTGTCACCGGCACTTCCGCCGTAGGCGCCAAAAAAAGCTGATTTCGTCCAGACGCGTCCGGTTCCAGCCCGTACATGTCTGCTTCAAACTTTGGCAATTGGGTTGTGCCGATCATGCAATCGCGCCGCACCAGAAATGGTGGGCTGATCTCGAAATACCCATGCTCGCGCGTGTGCAAGTCGAGCATGAATTGGATGAGGGCACGCTCCAGCCGCGCCCCGGTCCCGGTGAAACAAATAAACCCACTGCCACCGAGTTTCGCTGCGCGCTCCAGATCGAATAGCTTCAGCCTGGTTCCGATGACAACGTGATCGAGCGCATCGGCAATTTCCGGTTTCTTGCCCCATTCGCGCATTACCCGGTTCGCGCTTGGGTTGTCTCCGATCGGGGCAGCCGCGTGCGGCAGATTCGGAATTTGCAGGAGAAGATCGCGCTCTTTTTCATCGGCAATGGTCGTTTGTTCACTCAATGAAGCGATCTCGTCACCGATTTCGCGGACACGTTCTTCGAGCGCGGTGGAATCTTCACCGCGGCTTCGTTTGCCGCCTACTTCCTTGCTCAGTTTCTTTCGCTCGGCGTTGAGCGCCTGCAACGCCGTCTCCGCCTTCCGGCGCTCGGCATCCATGCGCAGCAATTCATCAACCTTCGCTTCGTCGCCGCCGCCGCGCAGCGCGAGCCGGCTCTTCACGAAATCAGGTTGTTCGCGAACAAGTCGAATATCGAGCACGGCCTCGGACTGTAGAGGTCGTCATCGCCGGCGGCAAAATCAAATCCACGTGACGAGAACGACTTCGCCGGACATACTCGGAGCGTGGACCGACTCAATCTTTTGAGCGTTGCGCTCGGCCTGGCCTGTCTGGCCGGTTTAAATCTCTATCTAACTGTATTCGCCACTGGCCTCGCCATTCATCTACACTGGATCACACTCGCGCCTCCGTATGAATCGCTCGCCGTTTTGGGCGATCCATTCATTATCACCATCGCCGGCATATTTTTTCTGCTCGAGTTTTTTGCTGATAAAATTCCGTGGATCGATTCCGCCTGGGACGCCGTCCACACCGTCATTCGACCAATCGGCGGCGCCTTGCTTGCCATCCAGGTGCTCGGTCACTCGAGCCCCACCATGGACGTGCTCATCGTGCTTCTGGCTGGGGCCACTTCGCTCCTCGCGCATACGGCGAAGGCAACAACGCGCCTTATTTCAAACACATCACCGGAGCCATTCTCAAATATCGCGCTCAGCTTCGGCGAAGACGCGGCCGTACTCGGCGGCCTCGTGCTGCTGCATTATCACCCTGTTATTGCTCTCTCCATCTTTTTAATTGCGATCAGCGCCTTTGTTTATTTCGCACCAAAAATTTTGCGGGCGGTCCGAGTAAAACTTTGGCTTACCTGGCAAAAACTGAACGAACCAGCCGCGTTCCGCCGCGAGGCGACATTGCCGCTCACATTGCCGGCCAAGCTGGCCGCGGTTTTTAACAAAGAAAATGTGCTGGGCGAAACAATTGCCTGGGCAATGCTATGCGTGAGCGGTCGTGGACGCCGTATTCGACCCAATCTTTTCGGGGCTCTTGTCGCGACAAATGAGGAACCGCGCAAATTGACCTTTGTCGCACGCAAGGGTGGAAAATCGATCGTGCACACGATCGAGCTCGACGGAATGACCGTAGCACGCGAACCGAAGTTTCTTTCCGAAAACCTTGTGATTTTTCCAGCAGAGGGACGCGGACCGAAATATGTTTTCATTTTCCCGCGCTCACGTGCTGCCGAAGTCAAAGAAATCGGCGAAAAACTGCGCCAGAATCTAACTGTGAGATCCGCAGCTTTGGCGGAACCGATTACGATTCATTAGTAGCGTGTCGGATCTCGCCGGTCGTTACGCTTCTCTGCGCGCCGATCCGCACGTTCGCGAGCGGCCGTTGATCGCGCTGCCCCGAATCCCAACTGAACTTGAACTCCAGGCACGCTGGTTTGCCGGTGAATTTGGCCGAAAATTTCAAACGACAACCGGCCAACGAGCCGAAGTCATTCAGTTCGGCTTCTGGAATCGCGAAGCCGGACCCGATTTCCAGGATGCGGCCATCCGAATCGAAGATGGGCCCGTCATCAGCGGCTCGATCGAGATTGATTTGATTGATCGGAACTGGGAATTGCATGGGCACGGTGTTAACCCTGCTTTCGACGGTACCATTCTCCACGTTTTCGCCCAGCATGGCGGGGCGGAGTTTTTCACGCGTACCAGTTCTCATCGCAACGTTCCACAAGTTCAACTCGATCTCGGCGCGCTCGCTGATTCCGATGCGACTAGTCTACCAATTGCCCATGCTGGCCGATGCGTTGCTCCGCTGAGAGATCTGGAGGCCTCTTGCGTGGCGAGCGTGCTCGAGGCCGCGGCGCAGTTCCGATTGCGCCGTAAGGCAGATCGCTTACGGCAGCGCATTGAGATCCACGGACGCGACGAAACAATTTATCAATCGCTAGCTGACGCGCTTGGCTACAAACAAAACCGATTGCCATT
>QHNB01000281.1 GCA_003217965.1 Verrucomicrobiota bacterium
GAGCCACTTGGTTATTTCCGCTCGTAATGGTGAGGTGAAAGGGTACAGCATTGTAGTAGTCGTTGGGGTCGGTGTTGTTTTGATATTCCTGAAAATTGGTAAAACCGTCTCCGTCGGGATCGAGAGAAGCATCATCGAGTAGCGGATTCAGCCCTTCACTAAACTCCCAGCCATCGGGAACACCATCCCCGTCACTATCAGTCTTATTTGGATCAGTGCCGTTAAGAAATTCTGCTAGGTTACTCATTCCATCTCCGTCGGTATCCGCAGTTGGATCTATTCCAATGTGCCCGAAGTATTGGCCCTCCCAGACATCGGGCAGACCGTTATGATCACTGTCCCGAAGTGGATCGAAGTCTGGCAGTTCGAAACTGAAGAGGTTCTTTAGTTGGCCAATGTTGCAGATTGCGAAATCCTCAGCCGGATTCGAACTTTCGATCCATGGGTAATTAGCTGCCAATCCCATGGCAATCAGGCGATCGTAAAAAAGCTTGGCGACGTTCTTGAGCTGACCCGCGTTTAAAGGAGCAAAATCGTTGGTCTGCGCATTTGGAACCGACCACCCGTTTACCAATGCGTGTACGGCGTCTCCCGCGCCGCCGGGGAGTCGAGCGTCCATCTCCAATGCGGACGCCTTGGCAATGTTTTTCAACTGACCTTGGTTGGCAGGGGAATAGTCATCCAATGCAACGGTTGGATTTAAGACCCCTCGCTGCGACCACCAAGCTGGAACCGTAGCAAACGCGAACAGCGGTATCAGCGCGCACGCGCTGATTGTGGCCGCCAGACGTGGCGAGAGCGCGCCGCTACGAGTGCCGGACTTCGAGACGATCATCTACTCAGATGCGGATGCCGATTGAAACCGAGTTACGGCGGTGTGCCCTGAGTAAACTCTCCCATCGACAGATCACCCTGAGGCAAAATGTGTGTCGGCCATACTGCCGCTGGACCGGGCGGACCTTCAGGGCCAGTCGATCCTGCGGGACCCTGTGGACCTGGCGCACCTGCCACTCCCTGGAGGCCTGCATCACCCTTTGGACCGGTGGCGCCTGGTGGGCCTTCTAATCCCTGCGGTCCGGCGGATCCTTCTGGTCCAATGGCACCGTTGTCCCCCTTTTGTGCCAGCAGACTCCATGCGCCCGTTGCAGGCGGTTGAACGTTTGTGCTTGTTTGCAGTGCAACGTAAGCGGAGCCAGCGAAAAAGACGGCGTCATTGGGAATATAAGGGGTCGCTTCATTCCACTCTCCTTTCCATTTGAGTCCCAGCGGGCCGATGGGGCCGATTGCGCCTGCAGGACCGGCGGGCCCAGCCGTGCCCTGAGCCCCTGTTGCGCCGGCAGGGCCAGGCGGTCCTTGTGCACCTGTTAAGCCAATCGACCCTTGTGGACCTATCGGGCCAGTTGCTCCTTGGGGGCCCTGTGGACCGACGGGACCTTGGGGCCCGACGGAAGCCAGTATTATGTCTAACTGTGGCTCGTGACTTGTCTGAGTAGACTCCTTGCTATCGAGGTAAAGATCGAGAGCAGTGCTTGTCGAGCTCGCCTCAATTTGAAAACCCTCGTTAATCAGGCTCCCGCTAATCCAGGACGTCACCCAGTTAGTGACATCGATACTAACGAAATCCGAACTGGAGTTAACGGGCAGCCCGGTCAGTTTAGGCGATCCGAAGGTCATTCCTCCGCTATTGCTGTTCTTGATTGTCAACTCATCCCAAGGGCTAGTAATCGGCGTCATTGCTATTGAACCCAGAGTAACCGTGTTGCTGTTCACCCATAAGCGGAGCCTCGCTTGAGTGACGTTCGCGGCGGTAGTTCCCACTGGAAGAGTGTCCAAACTGAACTTGAGAAATGTCCGCATCGAGCGAGTACCGCTCTTAAAAACGCGTAAATCGCCGCTGCTTCCGTAATTGATGGTTGCTTTGCCGTTATCAACGTAAGCGTCTTGTAAGAGCAATGCTTCGAGCCCGGTAGCGTTAGGAATGGCGAGAAAGATCGCGAAAGAGATGGTTAGGATTGCGAGGAGACGCCAGGAAGAAGCAGAGCTGTTCATATTTCGGGTCGAATTAGGAGTTGTAGGGGGAAGGGTGGCCTGCGTTGTAGAAGGTTGCCTGATGCGAGTCCAGAAAAAGAACTACTGTTTTTAGAAAAATTTCGTTAGGCGACGAACGAGATAATCACGTGACACCGGCAGTGCCGCGCTCGGGTTCCCCACCATGGGAGGCACAAGCGCCGTCCTGTCTCCAAATTTCAGGCGCCGACAGCGCGGCGCTCTCCATTTACGAACACAAGGTCGCAATCGCGTGCCATCGGAAACTAGTAAGAGATTCCTTCGGCTGTGCTCGGAATGACAAAGGACGCAAAGGCCCGGGCTCGCACCGGGACGAGTCCATTCGGTGGCGGATCGAATTGGCCCTAGTCAGCCTTGACTAAGGCGCAATAAAGATCTCGACTATCCCGACTCCGGTAGCGCCATTTTTCCCTGATACGATCGCTGTGTAATTGCCTGCTTGAAGCGTAGTCAGAATCGCCGATTCCGAGTCGTTCGTCGGAGCGAAGCCGGTCGCGGTAATGGCAGCTTGTTGCGCCGATTTCCAGTCGTCATTCGAAGCAATGACGGCGCCGTTTACATCACG
>QHNB01000313.1 GCA_003217965.1 Verrucomicrobiota bacterium
GACACGATGTCGAACCCGGCTCCTGCCTCCGCAAGCAGATGAAGAATCGCGCGATTTGAGTTTGCCTTAACCGCATAGCAGATGAGGTGATCGAGCCCGGCCAGCGCCTCATCTAATCGTTGGTAATGATCGAGAATCGTTCCCGCGCTGTAAACATAGAGCGGCGTCCCAAATCGTTCGGCAACGCTCGCAAGCTCGACCTCCTCGCAAAAGAGCCGCCCATCGAAATAACGGAACGAATGCATCGCTGCAATTGTAGCGGCGATGACCGCGTAGCGCATGCGTCTCACGTGCCGGTTACGGTTTCGCAGTCTCGCGACTTTCCTTCTCGCCTATCCTTCAAGGAAGAAATGAGGCGATGCCAACGCAGCCGCCGTCAGAAAAACATCGTTCCGCGGGGAAAAACCAAGTCACCGCGGCGACCGCTACCCATGCGCGAACATTCTCAAGCAGATGTTCAAGATCCCGATCAACGCGACTCCGGCAGAGAAACTCGTCAGCACTATCATTTTCCCGTGCTTTACCATTTCTCCCAAAATCGCATGGACGGCCAGATACAGGAATCCTCCGCCCACGTGCGCCATGATCAGGCCGAGCCAAAAGAGCGAAGCGTTGGCTAGGAAGAAAAATCCAATCGCGCCACCCAGGAGGGTGGTCGCTTCAACAGCCGCCACCCAGGTAAGCGCGGGCGGTCGTTGAAGCCCGGCGCCAACTAGGAGACTACCCAAGGCGAGACCTTCCGGAACCTTGTGAATACTTAGAGCCAGAAATAATGACCACTTCGCGGCTGTGGCCGCATGAATTTCTCGCCCGATGCCCAAAGCCAGGCCATCCGTGGTGCTATGAATTGCCAAGGCGATAATCAACGCTGTAGCGATCTGGCTAAAATGCCGCGTTGCATCTTCATCAAAGTGACTGGCCGCGCATGCGGGGCAAACGTGATGAACATATTTGCTGATAAAGAAAAACAGCGCGTAACCCGTCGCCGCCGCCAGCGCCACTGCCCACCAATTGCTATTGCCCAGGCTTTCGGGCACAATGGCAAAGAGTGTTACGCCAAGGAGCGTCCCCGCCGCGAAACTGATCAATGCACAAAGCGGTTTATGCGAAAGCCGCAGCAACGCGCTGACCGCACCGCCGACAACAGCGAAGAGATACGCCGCGACGACCTGCCATAAAATAACCTGGCTTTTCATCTTGCTACTTTTGGCAAAAAATCGAAACGCCGAGAGGGTCGCGGCTACAACGCTAAAGCGCGGGCCCGCTTGCGAATTACAGCGTAAACCGCGACGACGATCAACAATGCACCGAACGTGCAGACGATCGCCGCCCCGGATGGCAAATCGCCGTAGAATGACCAGAACAATCCGCCGAT
>QHNB01000314.1 GCA_003217965.1 Verrucomicrobiota bacterium
TGCTCATGTTGTGCAACGTCCTCGTCCCGCAAACGCTTTGGTCGCGGCGAATCCGCTGTAATCCCGTCATGCTCTTTATTGTCGCGTTCTTCGTCAACCTCGGCATGTGGATCGAGCGTTTCGTCATTGTCATTACCAGTCTCCAGCGTGACTTCATTCCTTCCTCCTGGGGTAGTTACGCACCAACGCTTTGGGATTGGGCCACCCTCTTCGGCAGCGTCGGACTGTTTCTCACGCTCCTTTTCTTATTCATCCGGCTTCTGCCGATGATTTCGATTTCTGAATCGCGGGAATTAGTGGCCGAACCGGCGAAAGCGAATGCGTTATGAACGAACCGAAAATCTTCGGCATCGCCGCAGAGTTCGAAACGCATGAACAACTCATACGTGCGGCAGAAAATGCCTATGCCCACGGGTTCCGCAAAATGGATGCGTATGCGCCTTTTCCAGTTGAAGGATTGGCCGAGGCGCTCGGCAAAAAGAATCGACTGCCGTTATTGGTCTTGTGCGGCGGAGTAGTGGGCGGCCTCGGTGGTTACTTCATGGAATGGTTCGCCAATGTCATCAGTTACCCGATCAACATCGGCGGACGTCCCCTGCACAGCTGGCCGGCATTCATTCCCATTACCTTTGACCTCACGGTCCTTGGTGCGGCATTAACGGCATTCGTTTTTTCACTCGGGCTTAGCGGATTACCAAAACCTTATCACCCGATGTTCAATCTGCCAGAGTTTGAGCGGGCCTCACAGGATCGCTTTTTTCTTTGTATCGAGGCGGATGACAAGCGGTTCGAGGAAAAATCGACACGACAATTTCTCGAATCGTTAGCTCCACTCCGAATAGCAGAAGTTCTGCGATGATTGTGCGGACGAGCGTGGCTTTTTTGTGTGTGGCAATGTGCGTCGCTTGTCGCAACGACATGTACAATCAACCGAAGAAAAAGCCGTTGGCCGAAAGCGAATTCTTCAAAGATGGAACCAGTGCGCGTCCGATACCGGCAAACACAGTCGCGCGAGAGGACGCAAGCGAAGACATCGCGTTTTCCACGGGACTCGTAAATGGGGTTTACGTCACCCAATTGCCGATAACGTTAACGCCGGAATTACTCGCCCGCGGTCGCGAGCGTTTCAATATTCATTGCGCAGTTTGTCACCGAGCAACCGGCGATGGTGATGGCATGATCGTCGAGCGCGGTTTTCCGCGGCCACCGTCATTTCATCTCAATCGTCTGCGCAATGCACCGATCGGACATTTTTATGATGTGATCACCAACGGTTACGGTGTCATGTACGCTTACGCCAGCCGGATTGAACCGGCAGATCGATGGGCGATCAGCGCCTATATCCGGGCGCTGCAGCTTAGCCATAACGTGCAATCAGGCGACGTTCCGGCGGATGAAGCCGCGAAGTTGCAGGCGCAACCATGAACGCGGCACGAACCACTACAAAACGATTCACGTTCTTCACCCTTATCGTCGCGCTCATCGCCTGTCTCGTTGGTT
>QHNB01000315.1 GCA_003217965.1 Verrucomicrobiota bacterium
TCTTCGGCTCGGCCTCATTATGACAATCGGAACAATCGCCGGCGCCGAACTCGGCGCACAGCTGATCCAAGCTCTGAAGCGCGCAGGCAACGTCAACTTTATCGTCAGCGTCGTCTCGATCACAGTTTATTTAAGTATTTCCGCATTTATGATTTGGGAGAGCTGGCGCACGCTTGCCAAGTCGAACGGAGGCAAGCTTCGCAAACGGCCTGGCGCCGCAACGCTTAAAGCGGATCGGTCGGCGTTTATGCACGTAACCAAGGCACTCCAGCGGCTGCGCATTTGGCCGATGATCCGCCTTCCCACCTCTGGAGTAACGATTTCGTTTTGGATAATTGTCCTGGTCTCGTTTATCGGCGGATTGTTCAGCGGATTTCTGGGTGGTGGAGCGGGCTACATTCGAATGCCCTCGCTGGTTTACTTTCTCGGAATTCCGACCCATCTCGCGGTCGGCACCGACCTTTTCGAAATCATTATCTCCGCCGGTTACGGCACCTTCACTCACGCCATTAAAGGCAACGTCGATATTTTGATCGCACTGGTTATGCACACCGGCGCCGCCATCGGGGCCCAGATTGGGGCCATCGCGACCCAGTATTTTGCCGGCCCAAAGATCCGACTCGCGTTCGTGCCGCTACCGCTGATCGGCGCCGCAATCGTGATTTACACTCTGCTGAGCGGCCACAAGCTATGACCATCCTGATTTGCAGCGACGGCACACCAGCTTCCGAACATGCCATCCACATCGGTGGTTTGCTCGCGAAGGCAACGCATGCGCGAACAACCTTGCTCGGGATAGCGGAGCAATCAGTTGATGAAGCGGCGTTACGGCAAGCGCTCGACAAGCAAGCCACTGCTCTCCTCAATGCTGGCATTGATCCTCGCATCGTTGTCGGCTCGGGCGAACCGATCCGACAAATTTTGTCCGAAACATCTGCGAACAAATACGATCTCGTTGTAATCGGGGCGCGCCACAAGGAATCGAGCGGTTTGTTTTGGCGTTCACAACGCACTTATGAACTGATCAAAACAATAGAGTCGCCGGTCATGGTCGCGATTGGAAAACGCGAGCGTTTGGCCCGGTTCCTCGTCTGCACCGGTGGCAAACATTATATCGATGAAGCGGTTAAGCTGACCGCAAATTTCGCCGCTGCTCTGAATGCAGAAGTAACTTTATTGCATGTAATGCCCGAGCCACCGGCGATCTTCGCAAGCCTCGCCCGAATGGAAAGTGATGTGGATACCGTGCTCGCCTCCGGCTCAGATCTGGGGCGAAGTTTGTCCGCGCAGAGGGGGGCCTTTCAAAAACTGGGTGTGACCGCTCACATTCACCTGAGGCACGGCCTTGTCGTCGATGAAGTATTCAAAGAGGTGAATGACGGCGATTACGACGTGATCGTGTCGGGCTCTTCGCGAGCGCGCGGGCCTCTGCGCCATTACATTATGGGTGATCTTACCCGTAGCATTCTCAATCGCTCGCAATGCCCAGTGCTGGTCGCCCGCAGCGCCGGCGTGAAATCAGGTGCTGGATTTTTAGCCCGATTATGGCGAAGGATCTCCAACCGGGCCGGGCCCTAATCAACTTCGCGCCAGTATCTTCGATAACGCCAGCGCGTCGGCCCGGATTAACGCTTCTCCGATCAAAAGAGCGTCAATTGGGAAATCGGACATTCTCGCGACGTCTTCGGAATTTCGGATTCCGCTTTCACTGACAATACTGATGCCAGGGGGAACGTGGGGCAGCAATTTCTCGGTTGTCTCAAGATCAACTTCGAGAGTAGCCAAATCGCGATTGTTGATGCCGATGATCCTGGCTCCGGCGTCGAGTGCAATCTGGAGCTCATCTGTCGTGTGCACTTCCACGAGCGCACTCAGTTTGTTCGCGGTCGCGCATTCATGCAGCGACCGCAGCCGTTCGGGATTGACCGCGGCTGCAATCAACAAAATCGCATCTGTATTGCTGGCCGCCGATTCCAAAATCTGCGCTTCATCTACTATAAAGTCCTTGCGCAAGACGGGTAGCGCGATCTCTTCACGCACAGCTCGCAAGTGATCGATCGAGCCAAGAAAGTAATTCCGCTCGGTTAAGACGGAGAGGGCGTCAGCTCCGCTCGCTTCGAAGCGTTTCGCCATTGCGACCGGATCATACTTCTTTGCAATGATTCCGGCTGAGGGAGAGGCCTTTTTCGTTTCCGCAATGATTTTCAATCGCTCGCCGCATCGTTGAATAGCAGAGGGGAAATCGCGGAAATCCGTTCGGCGTTCCGCCAGCGCTCGCAAGTTCTTCACGCGCGATTTGGCGGCTGCGATCTCGTCGCTCTTGGTAGCGATGATTTCCTGCAATCGGTTCACGCGCAATGAGTAACCAAATAGCTGGGTTGCGCCAATGATTTGCATTCAGCAGCATTTTTCTGCGTATCGTTCCAAATGGAGACGGAGCG
>QHNB01000181.1 GCA_003217965.1 Verrucomicrobiota bacterium
TTCTTCGTATTCCGCCTTGCGCTTATCCAGGCTGCTCCAGGAAACGACTAAGGTCTCACGCTTCTCCTCCGGTTGCGCTCCGGTAACCATGCTTTCGAGCTCCGGATACAACTTGATCACGCGCGCGATGAGGGAGCGCTTGGTCAAATCGTCGAACACTGGGGTCAGCAACAGCCGGCGCATGACGTCGCGAGCGGCACCGACATCAGCCTGAGCGAAGATGTCGCTGATCAATTCGCGATCTTCCAGCAGCAAGTCGCGCAAACGTGAAGAGCGGGAAGCCTCGTTGTGCTGATCCCGTTCGAGCGCGGCCAGGATTGCGGTTAATAGGTCGGGAGTGATGAGGTTAGGGAAACTGGCACGCTCCCGGCAAAGCCAGAGTAGTATTTCGCTCACTGCCGAATGTTCGCGAAGGGCGCGCTCCAAAAACGAAACCAGGTCTGCTTGATGCCCATTCTCAATAAAGACACGCGGAACTTGAGCGGCCAGGCGCTGATTGTTGGACATCATCATTTGCCAGGCCCGTGTGATCCAGCGATCGCCAAGCGCCCGCGGCAGGGCTTGTAAGACTCGCCGCTCTTTGGCCGAGGGCAGGTTCGCTAAAATTGTAGTCAGACGCGATTCCTCTTCCGCAATTAAACGTTCGAGCGTTAAATCCGGGCGCGTACTTTTCAGTTGCGGAACTCGTTCCAGCAGATCATCCCGAGCCAGCATCAGTTCGAAGGTAAGAGCAGAATGCAGTTTCTGGTTTTGCCCCGCCGTACTCTCGATTTTCTCAATGATCGGTTGCAATTGCGACTGTGGCTCCTTGAACTCGCTGTGGAATTTGATGATTTGATCAACCGCTGCCCCCTGCTCCTTCGGCTGACGCGCTTGGTTAAAAAAGGTGAGCAGCTCGTCCGCACGCGACACTGGTTCGGAACGCAAGGCAATCGGCTCCGATTTCTTTGTCGGGACGGAGAAATAGCCGCCCGCCTTCATCGCTTTTTTGGCCGAGGTCCACCAACGTTTCCACTCGGTTTCGGTGAACAGGTCGCCTATTAGCATCTCACTAATCTGTGCCAGCGTTGCTTTTCCGCCGAGGCTTTCCAGGATATTACGAACGACTGCTGCTGGATCCGATTTCAACAGCGCTTTGATTGCATCCGGCGCGCTCGCCTTTCGGGCGAGGAAATGCTCCGGTGCGATAGGAGTGAGACTTTCCGCCGCGTAGGCGAGCTGCATCGGGTGGTTCGGCTTGGTCGTGAAATCGATCACGATCTGATTGAGCAGAAGATTCCATTCAGCCACACGACCGAACCCCCAACTTTTGTGCAAACAAAAAGAGCCCGGCTTCAGCCGTTCTAATTGTTCAGCGGCTTTAGCCGTAAGCCTGCCCGACTCGACCAGCTTCTCCAGTTCGACATCCATCTAGGGTTCTCCACCCTACGAAAAACGCGTCCGCATGCGAGCCAAACTTGGCCGAATGCAGTGCCGTTTGCCGTTGCGGCAATTAGCGCAACGTGAAACGGTTGCGCCTGTGCCGACCAGTATTTGGTTTTGGATCGCATTCCACCTTGGTGTTTTCGTTGCACTGGCAGTCGATCTAATTCAATTCAAGCACCGCGATCGCGAGTTAAGCACGCGCGCGGCCGCGCGGCGCACCCTGCTCTGGATCGCGCTTTCGCTCGCCTTCAGCTTGGTCGTCCTGCGATTGCAGGGGCCCGAGCGCGCGCTCGACTTTCTTACCGGCTATCTGATCGAATATTCGCTGAGCGTCGACAACATCTTTGTTTTCGTTCTCATCTTCGCCTATTTCAAAGTCCCGCCGATCTCGCACCATCGTGTCCTGGTATGGGGAATTGTTGGCGCACTGGTCATGCGCGGCATCATGATTTGGATCGGCGTTACTCTGGTCGAGCGCTTTCACTTTGTTCTCTACATTTTCGGCGCCTTCCTCGTCATCACAGCTGTCCGTATGGCCTTTGACAAACGCGATGGAATAGAATTCGGCGAGAGCTGGATCTTGCGTGTCTGTCGAAAGCTGGTGCCGGTTACTCAAGAATTCCGAGGATCAGATTTTACCGCACGTATCGACGGACGCCTCATGCTCACGCCGCTGGCCCTGGTCCTGCTGGTGATCGACGTCATGGACCTCGTCTTCGCCGTAGACTCAATTCCTGCAGTCTTCGCCATCACTACCGATACCTTTATCGTCTACACGTCCAACATCTGCGCCATTCTCGGGCTGCGCTCGCTCTATTTCTTGGTCGCGAACCTGATGAATCGCTTCATTTATCTGAAAATCGGGCTCTCCATCATCCTCGCCTTTGTCGGGCTAAAAATGATCTTCTCTCATATTTATCCGATCCCAAATTACCTCTCGCTGCTCGTCGTCGTCGTCATCCTGGCACTGACAATCGGCATCTCGATAGTCGTGACAAAGAACCGCGCCGCGACCGACATCCGAAAATGAAGTGTTGCGCTAGATGACCATTATTTGATTCACTGCGTATGCGTATGAAAATTGGCATCGTTCTTCTGGCCGGCGCCGCTATTGCGAACAGCGCGCTGGCTGATATTCAGGATCCGCCTTCTAACGATTATGGTCCCACGCGCAAGCTCGGCCGTGGTCTCTCAAATTTTTTTATCGCACCGGCCGAAATCCCCGTGACGATTGCCAGGATTAACACAGCCGAAGGCAATGCGGCCGCAGCCGGTTACGGTGTGGTTCGCGGGTTGGGCCGTTCAGGCGCACGCCATATCGCTGGACTGCTCGAAATTTTGCTCTGGCCAGTGCCGGCATATCGGCAAAGCTATTATCCGCTGCTCCCGAGCGATATTCCCTGGATTCACGCTGGCTACTCGGAATTCCCGCCCGAACTCGGTAACGAGTCCAAGTACCCGTACGTCCGCGATTATTGAGGACCGAGCGTTGCCGCTGGCACGTTATCCTCAGCCCGGAATGCTTTCGGGGCGAAGGACCTCGCGAGTGTTCGCCCAATGTTCGTAAGGTCTCTCGCCGTCTGCGCGGCTCGGGATGACAGACCTCATTGAATTAGAAATCCAGGACGTCGCTTTTGGCGGCAAAGGAGTCGGACGCAGCAGCG
Source organism: Verrucomicrobiota bacterium (assembly GCA_003217965.1). GTDB lineage: Bacteria > Verrucomicrobiota > Verrucomicrobiia > Chthoniobacterales > UBA10450 > AV69. The sequence goes on from QHNB01000181.1 coordinate 3,090, forward strand.
GGAAGGCCGTCTTTGTTCCGTATGTTATCGACGGGGAAACTGTTTCGGCACGGGTCGTACGCGAGCACAAAAAATTTCTCGAGGCGGGACTCGAGGCCGTGCTTACGACTTCCCCGCATCGAGTCGAGCCGCGCTGTCCCTATTTCGGGCGCTGCGGCGGATGTGTTTACCAGCACATCGAATACGCCCACCAGCTCGCGCTCAAATGGCGGCAGGTAAAAGAAACATTGCGTCGCATCGGCAAATTGGAAAACGCTCCGATGCGCCCGTTTATCCCCTCACCGCTCGAGTACGGGTATCGTAATCGCATCACTATCCATGTCGACGATGGCGTGATCGGGTTCTTCCGGCGAGAATCGAATACTTTGCTCGACATTGAGCATTGTCCGATTGCGTCGGCAGAGGTGAATGCTCGCCTCGCGCAGCTTCGCGCGACGCATCCGCACAACGGCCATTACACACTGCGCGCGCATGATGGCGCGCGGATTTTCGTCCAGGCGAATGATGGCGTCGCCGCCTCCATGCTCGATTTGGTCGAACGCACAGTCGCGCCGGCTGATCTCCTCATTGATGGCTATTGCGGTGCCGGATTTTTCGCCAAGCGCCTGCGCTCACGTTTCAGAAAGGTGATCGGGATTGATTGGGATCAGCACGCGATTGCGGTGGCACAACGCGACGTCCAACCGAACGAGGAATATATCGCGGGAAATATCGAGACGGAGTTGCCGCACTTCTTGCTAGAAAACGAAGGACGCGCGGTAGTCATCCTTGATCCGCCCGCTGTTGGGCTAACTGACACAATTCGTCATGTGTTGCTAGTGTATCCGCCGGTGCAATTGATCTACATCTCGTGTAATCCTGGCACGCTCGCGCGCGATCTTGCCGCAATGGGAAGAATCTTCCGGTGTGAGTCAATTACGCCACTGGATATGTTTCCGCAGACGGCCGAAATTGAGGTGATTGTCGAACTCACACCGAGGCGATCCGGTACGCGGTAGAATGCGCTTGCTAGGGCCCCGCACGACCGCCGAGAGTCTCGACCGCAAAATGGCTGAACCCACTATTGGGCAGACTGCCGGCGTGCTTCGTCCGCGCAATCTCGACTGGAGACGCGCGGCGGCGCTGCTCTATGGCGATTGGGGCACAAGCAAAGCCTACGTCATTGGACTGGCTTTTTTAGCGGCCGGCTTTTCCTCGTTGCCAATCATTCTGGCGGTTTGTGTGCTGACTGGGTTAGTTGGAATCAATTACGCCGTCATCTGCCGATATTTTCCCGATGGCGGCGGCGTTTATTCAGCGGCGCGTTCGCAAGGGCGATTGTTAGCCGTAGTCGGGGCCCTGCTCTTAATTGCGGACTTAACTGTAACAGCGGCGCTCAGTGGGTGGTCTGGATTGACTTACGTCATCGCCGGGGCCGAAGACGTTATGTTTTTGAAATTCCTTAAGGACCATATCGCCTTTGCCACGACCGGGGTGCTGCTCGTTCTCGGATTCACGAATTGGTTTGGACCGAAACATTCGGGCAGCTTGGCGGTCGTACTTGCCCTGCCCACGACGCTCGTCGTTATCGCGCTGATCGCATTGAGCCTACCGTATTTGACGACACGTTTCCTGGAACCAAGACACGAAAGTCTCGCTGCCCTATGGGTTCAGTTTGTGGGCGTGATTCTGGCGCTCTCCGGCGTGGAAGCGATTGCGAATCTTACCGGCGTTATGAAGCTGGATCCCGGTTCGACGCCGGAGAAACCAAGCGTTGCGCGCGAATCGCTTAAAGCTATCACACCGGTCGCAATCGAAGTGATCACCGGCACCGCCTTACTCGGCTGGGCAATGCTGTCGCTGCCGGCAGTGCTGGACAAGACGTTGGGGCTATCAACGAAGAGTCAAGTCGCAGCCGTTCTGTTGAAGCGGCATGAAGACATGCTTCGTTTCATGGGCGAACAATTTGCCAGCGCCTCTTTTGGCGTGTGGTTCGGACAAGCTTTCGGCTGGATCGTCGGCATCGTTTTTCTGCTTCTGCTGCTAAGCGCGGCAAATACCGCCATCGTCGCCATGATCGGTCTGCTATACATGACAGCACGCGACGGCGAGATGCCGCCACAGTTCAAAAGCCTGAATCGACATGGCGTCCCGCGCTATCCGCTGCTGATCGCGGTCGGGCTCCCCATCGTCGTTCTACTAGCGGCGACAAATTTTGAAGCGTTAGCAGGTCTTTACGCGATTGGTGTGGTCGGCGCGATCACGGTCAACCTCGGGTCGTGTACATTTAACCGTACCATCGGCTTCACCTGGTACGATCGCGTTCTATTCGGCTTCACTTTCGTGGTTCTTTTTCTTGTCGAAATTACGCTCGCCCATACCAAGCCAGACGCGCTCTTCTTTGTGGTGTGCGTCCTGGGCGGTGGGCTCGCGCTGCGTGCTTACACATTAAAACGCCAGGGCATCACTACGCTGGTCGTGACCCGACAGGTGGCGGAAATGGTGTCGCCGACGCTGGTCGCGACCATGCGGCCGCGGCTGGAGGAGGGCCAGCGCATCATGGTCGCCGCCCGGGGCATCACACCGGTATTATCCTACGCGCTGGATGAAGCGCAGCTGCGCAAAGCCAGTCTCTATGTCGTCTATGTTAAAGAACTCGCTGTTTACTACGGTGCCGGTCCGGTGCAGGCCACGCGCGCAAAGTGGCAGGGAGATCCAGAAGCCAATGCAATTCTTTCATTGATGTTAAATCTTGGCAGCGAACGCAATGTTCCGGTGATGCCAGTTTATGCCGTGAGTGAGGATCCGGCTGCGACCATTCTCGATCTTGCCGCCACTATCGGCGTCGACTATCTCATGCTCGGTACCTCGCATCGCCGCACCCTAACGAACCTGCTTCGCGGCAATGTTGTGACCAACATCGCCGATCAATTACCAGAGACGATTCGCTTGGTAATCTATGGCTAATATTTAATGGCGACGCCGGTGAAAGTTTTGGTAGCTGACCCGATCTCAGCCAGCGGAATTGACGAACTCTCCCGTGACAATCGTCTGGAAGTCGCTGTCTGCACGGGGCTGGCCAAAGGCGAAATTCTTAAGCTCATCGGTGATGCGCACGGAATCATTGTGCGCAGTCAAACCAAGGTCACAGCTGAAATTCTCAATGCGGCGAAGCAATTGCGCGTTGTTGGCCGGGCCGGGGTCGGAGTGGATAATGTCGATGTGGAAACGGCCACGCGACGTGGCGTGGTCGTACTCAATGCGCCGGGTGCAAACACCGTGTCCACGGCGGAACACGCATTCTCGTTGTTACTCGGCATCGCACGAAACATCTCGCGGGCGGATGCGACATTGAAGAGCGGCGTGTGGGAGCGAAAACATCTCGAAGGCGTCGAGCTCTACAACAAGACCCTTGGTATCATTGGCATGGGTCGCATCGGAAGTGAACTGAGCCGGCGTGCGATTGCTTTCGGCATGCGTGTGCTCGCATTCGATCCCTACCTCTCGGCCGCGCGTGCTCGGGGATTGCAAGTCGAGCTGGTCGAAGAAATCGATGACCTGCTCTCAGCGGCAGACTTCATTACCCTGCACACGCCCTTGACAGCCGAGACACATCACATCCTGAATGCCGAGCGTCTGAAGAAGACCAAATCTGGCGTACGCATTGTGAATTGCGCGCGCGGCGGGCTGATTGACGAGCACGCCTTGATTGCGGCGCTTCAATCCGGACATGTCGCGGGCGCGGCGCTCGACGTCTTTGAAATTGAACCTTTACCATCCGACTCACCCCTCCGCTCTGCCCCGAATATCCTTATTACGCCCCATCTCGGCGCATCGACGGCGGAAGCACAGGAAAGCGTTGGAATCGACATAGCGCAATCGGTCCGGGCCGCGCTACTCGAGGGCACCATTCGCAACGCGGTCAATATGCCGGCCCTCGATGCGAAAACGCTCGCCATCATTGGACCGCATTTGCGCTTCGGTGAAAAACTTGGCCGTTTCCTTTCGCAGCTGGCGCCGAGACGCGTCGATCACCTCAATATCAACTACAGCGGGAAAGTGAACGAAGTCGATACGACCGCGATCACGCGCGCAGTGCTGAAAGGGTTTCTGCAAGCCGCCGGCGGTACAGAGGTGAACGAAGTGAATGCGCCTGCATTCGCGGAAAGCCTCGGGCTGAAAATCACTGAAACACGATTGAGCGCGCCGGGGGATTATTCGGATTTGCTTGAGATTTCGGCGACCGCGGAGGGCCGGACCGTCTCAGTGGGAGGTGCATTTTTTGGAGTAACTCCCCGAATTGTCAGCGTGAACAGCCGCCCCGTTGAGGCGCGGCCCAGCGGCGTGGTCCTTGTCCTCGAAAACACCGATCGGCCGGGAATGGTGGGCCGAATTGGAACGCTGCTTGGAAATCGCGGTGTGAACATTGCCACCATGTCCCTCAGCCGAAATCAAGCCGGTGGCACCGCTCTGACTGTTTTGAATCTGGATAGCGCGCCCGGGGAAGACTTGCTCGATGAGATTCGCGCAAGCGAAGACATTCGGAGCGCACAAATCATCGAATTGTAAGACAGGCAGCCAAAATCTCGCTAACTCACGATATGCGAGAAGAATTGTGATGCCAGGTCTAATTGGAACGTTAGTCATCGGTCTGATCATCGGCGCTGTGGCAAAGTTGCTGATGCCGGGTCGCGATCCGGGCGGCTGCTTGGTTACAATTTTGCTCGGAATAGCGGGCGCACTGGTGGCTGGTTATCTGGGGCGTGCGATAGGCTGGTATGAACCA
>QHNB01000316.1 GCA_003217965.1 Verrucomicrobiota bacterium
CTAGCGCCATTCGGGAACCCCCAGTGGGAGCGGAAGCTAAGCGCCCGCTCATTCGTTGACAAGCCGATTCAGGAGAGACGATCGCCCTCGCGAATTCGGTAGTTAAGCGGCCGCGAAAGCAGCCACCGTACGCCGAACATATCGATGGTCGCGCGCACGGCGCGATTGCCCAATCCATACTTCGTCTGGCCGAAACGACGGACGCGATGATTCACCGGAATTTCGACCAAGCTATAGCCCGCGCCTTTGATCAGCGCCGGGATGAAACGGTGCATACCTTTAAAAGGAACAAGAGCTCGAATGCAGTCGCGCCGCATCGCTTTCAAAGTGCAACCGGTATCGCGCACGCCATCGCGAGTAAAACGGCTGCGAACAAAATTGGCGACGCGACTGCTGATGCGTTTGACCCAGCTGTCTTTGCGTCGGGAGCGATAACCGCACACGAGATCGGCGCCCCGTGAAATTTCGGTCAATAATCTTGGAATATCGGCCGGATCGTTCTGCAAGTCGCCGTCGATCAGGACTAGAATATCGCCGCTCCCGGCGTTAAGACCGGCCCAAATCGCGGCGCTTTGCCCGGCATTCTTTTCGAAACGCAAAACCCGAACATGCGGATCGGTGGCAATTCGTGCTGCCGTTTGGTCGGACGATCCGTCATCGACGAAGATAATTTCGTGATCGATGCCTTGAAGGGCGGCGGTCAACTCGCGCTGCAGGATCGGCACGCTTTCCTCCTCGTTGTAAACGGGAACGATGACCGAGACGCGGTTCACAGCGGAAGCGTGCGGTAATTGCGGCACAGATAAACATCCCATGTGCGGATTATCTTGCCGAACCGCCGCACTTCGATTTGGGCGGCCCGATCAGCGGAGGTGAAAGCGGCCCGAATGTTATGCGGAACCATTTTGCGACCGGCGTCTTGGACGTAGAGCGCGCTGCGTCCCGTGAAAAGGTTTACGCCGCTCTCCTCGGTGTAGGTTTGCTGATTGGGACTTGGCGTCCCGACTGGTCGCTCGACGAATTCATCGTAGCGGGGCCAAAATGAAAATTGATTGGCCATGTCCTGTGATTCGACCAGATAACACGGTGGGTGCCCGGGCCCTTCTACACGTTTCTCGCGGAGGTAGAATGAAATTTCAGACGCGCGATCGCGCTCGTCCGCAATTAGAAAGAGTTGTTCTTTATTTCGCGCCTCCAGATCATTACGCAATTTTTCCAGCGCGGTGGTCGCGCTTTTCCAGCCGCGCATTCGATCGGCCGGATCGCGCCTGCTGATATCGACACCAAACGTTCGTAAAATGTCAGAATCGAGCGTCGGCAGGCTCATGAGGAGTCCGATGGCGAGTGCGCAAGCCGCGGCCAATCGCCAGGCGCGGTTTGTCTCCAATCGTTCATGCCAGAAAGCGATCGCGAGCAGACCGAAACTGGGAAAAGCAAGTGCATCCCAATTCGGTGCCGCAGCTTTGTTGATTGAAAGCAGTGTATAAAAGATGAAGACGGGCAGTCCGAACCACATCAGGAACAAGCGGCGCGGCTGCTGTCGGGAACGCTTCCACGAGGCGATCACCGCCCAGGCAATACCGAGAAAGATCAATGGAGAGTAGGCGAGGAAATGCTGACCGAGAAATGCGAGCAATTCGCCAGGATGAATGGCAAAGGCCTGTTCGATGGCGCCGCGCGCTTTTAGATGAGCGAGCGTGATCCAAGCGTGCTGCGCATTCCAGCGAAAAGGCGGGACGCAAAATCCGATGAACACGGCGAGCATAAGATAGAATCCTGGCCGTCGGAATTCCGGGCGCAATTTCGGATTGAGCGCAAGCACCGTGATAAGTGAAACCAATTCGAGCGCGTTGGTGTATTTGCAGAGGAAACCGAGCCCAATCAATGTGCCGGTCAAGAGCCAGTGCCACGAGAACCTCGGGCTCACCTCGACCACGCGCCAAAAGGAGAACATCGCCGCGACCCAGAAAAAAACTGAGAGCGGATCAATTGTCATGAGGAACGTGCCCAGATTGAAGATGGGCGTCGCGTTCAACCCAATTACTGTCCAACAGGCAGCGGGTCCGCCGAAGAGTTTCCGAGCAAAGTAGAACAACAGCAGGCTGGTTCCTGCCCCAAGAAGCGGGCTGAAAAAGCGGACTCCAAACTCGTTCGCCCCAAAAAGCATCGTGCTGGCGCGAATTGCGAATGCAACACCGGGTCCTTTGCTGAAGTAGGCCGGCGCGAGTCGTTGCGACCACATCCAATAATGCGCCTCATCAAACTCGAGATCGGTCGTCGCCAGGAGAGTGAATCGCACCGCTGTGATTGCGATCACAAAAAACCAGACGGCCCGCTCGATTTTCACGATCGCAAATTCGACAGCAGCGTGGGGTGATGGGCAGCCAATTCCGGCAGTCGGCGCGAAACCAATTTCTTCCAGATCAACTCGCAGAGGGCAAGCACAAGTAGCGTCTCACCCGCAGCGAGAAAGAACGTGGCAAAAACATCGCTCGGCCAATGCGCCCCGAGGTAAATGCGAGAATAGGCCACCGCGACTGTAATGATCCAATAAAGTTTTCCCCAACGGCGATAGAAAAGGGTGCAGCAAAGGGCGATAACCGTGTTGTTGTTGACGTGACCCGACGGAAAGGAGACCCCGGCTCGCGAGCGGTCCGCCTCCGTCGAGAAACGGACTCTCGGCTTTTTGAAAACCGTTATAAAGGCTGGTTTAGCGGGTTGCAGCTCGACCATTCGAACAGGTTGCACCTGTTTCGGGCGTGAACGTGCGATGGTGTGCTTGAGCGGACCCACGAAAAGATTGGAGAATCCCAGCGCTAGCAGTGTGCAAAAGACGAATGCGCGGCCGCGAAAACCACCGAAAATGAGGAGTGCAATCCCGATAAGAACGAAAATGGGGCTCCAGATTGGAGCAGAGCTCACGATCGGCATGAACAAGTCGAGCGCCGGATGCGTCCATCGCTCGTTGATTAAATGAAAAATCCTTTCGTCCATCACTACCCGCGCTGGGCGACGCAGAATAAAAGTGCCTTGCGGGGGAGACAATGGCTTTTGCTGGTGCTCGGCTTGGCCGCAATTGCCGTCCCAACTCTGGCCCAGAATTTTCCAGATGCGCAGAAAGTGCTCGCGAACGTACGGCTACGACAATCCCGGCAGCAAATCGATTTACGCGGCCAATTGCGGCAAGATGCCACCATCATTCCTTTCAGGCTGATCCAGAATGGTCCGGTCGTTCGCTATTTCTTCACGAACCCGGAAGAAACACTCCAAGTCCGCCTCGGCGCCAACGATTCCCGCCTCGATGAAATCAGTCGCAGCGGCGCGGAAAGAATTGCCGCCGCCAAATTGGACGAGCCAATCCGCCAGACCGCCATCGCTTACGAAGATCTTGCGCTTAAGTTTCTCTATTGGCCGAATGCCCGCGTGATCGGGGCTGATTTCATCCGGACGCGCAATTGTTGGAAGTTGCAACTACAAGCGCCCGCATCCGATTCGCAATATGCAAGTGTGGCGCTGTGGGTCGATAAAGATAGCGGTGCCCTCATGCGGATGGAGGGTTATGATTCTTCCGAGAAACTGAGGAAGCGCTTCGAAGTTGTTTCTGCCCAGAAAATCGAAGATCGCTGGTATTTGAAGCAAATGCGGGTGGAGGCGGTTGATCCAAAGTCCGCTCGCGTGATCGCGCGAACGTATCTCGAGATCAACCGGTAGCCAGAGGGATTCACGCGATCATCCTAAGCCGCGCACACGGCGATAAATGTTGCGAGCGATGTGATGTCTTGGCGAATCGAAGAGATCCCTTGCATTCCCTCGGGATGAGACTCGTCGAGGCGCGATCACGCCGATAGCTCGCTCATTTCCTGGTCTTCGCAGGCCGCCAGGACGATTCGGGCGAAGCTACGCGGATCGAGACTGGCGCCGCCGACTAGGGCCCCGTCGACATCCGGCTGCGACATGAGCGCGCGTGTGTTCGCGTTCCGGCCGGTGCCGATCGCCCAAACCGGTTCGTAAGCAATCACTGTCTCACGCAATTCTCTGTCGGTCAGATCAGCCAGGCTACCGCGCAATTGCAGCGACAAAATCTTTTCCACGTTCCCTCTCTCGCGTTGCTCCAGCGTCTCTCCAATGCACACGATCGGGCGCAAGCCCGCTTCATGGGCGGCGCGGGCTTTGCGATTCACGATTTCATCGGTCTCGCCAAACATGGCGCGACGCTCACTGTGGCCAATCACGACATAGCGGACAAAAAGATCGCGCAGCATCGCGGCACTGATTTCGCCAGTGAAGGCTCCGCTCCGCTCCCAATGCATGTTTTGCGCACCAATTTTAATGTTCTGCGCTTTTCCGAGCGCCTCGTTCACTTTTGCTATCGCGGTGAAGGGCGGCGCAATTACCACTTCCACGGTGGAGATGTCATCGATCTCCAGCAGCAAATCTTTGGCGAACTCGACCGCTTCGGCCTGGAGCATGTTCATCTTCCAATTGGCCGCGACGATTTTCTTGCGCTGAGTCATGCTATTTCTCGGTCAAAGCGGCAACCCCCGGTAGTTCCTTGCCTTCGAGCAGTTCCAGAGAAGCGCCGCCGCCGGTCGAAATAAAAGTCATCTTATCGCCGACCCCGGCCTGTTTCACCGCTGTCACCGAATCGCCGCCGCCGATGATGGTCGTTGCGTTCGATTGCGCGAGCGCGCGCGCAATCGCAAATGTGCCTTTGGCAAAATCGGGAATTTCAAAAACGCCGAGGGGGCCGTTCCACAAAATTGTTTTGGCCATTGCGATTTCGGCGGTGAATAGCGCCACGGTTTCTGGTCCGGCATCGAGGTTTTGCCAGCCCTCAGGAATTCCATTTTCACGCGATAGCCGGCCCGATTTCCGGGAGGGCGCACCGGGACGAACTTCCTGAGCGATGATCGCATCGCGCGGGAGGACAAACTTCACCTCGCGTTTCTTGGCGAGCTGCATCAGTTCATTTGCCAGATTGATTTTGTCGAGCTCGACCCGGCTGGCTCCGATTGGAATTCCCAGTGCTTTGAAAAATGTGTTTGCCATAGCGCCGCCGATCAGGACGGTGTCAGCTTTCGCGATCAACGCTTTCAGCACACCGATTTTGTCCGAAACCTTAGCCCCGCCCATAATGACGAGAAACGGTTTGGCCGGATGATCGAGCTCTTCGTGCAAATATTTCAATTCTTTCTCCATTAAGAACCCCATCGCCGATGTCGCAATAAATCGCGTGACACCGACCGTGCTGGCGTGTGCACGATGGGCGGCGCCGAATGCATCGTTCACATAAAAATCGGCGAGTTTAG
>QHNB01000307.1 GCA_003217965.1 Verrucomicrobiota bacterium
CCAGGAGGTCGGGACATAAACATCGAGCTGCCGCCGGCGCTGATAAAAACACGCTGGAACGTCAGATTTTCTAACGAATAACAAATAACGGATAATGCGCAGCGAAGCCGGGGCCTTCAACCCCGGTCGGATCTAATCAGAAAACGATTCCGTTCGTTAGGTTGCGTGTTTGAGTAAACTTTGATGTTCGGTCGCGATTCTAAAGCTCGTTAGTGAAATCATGATTGTGTAACAGCAAAAAGCGCCCTATCCGACGTCCTTGTAGCCGCGGTCGCTGACCGCGGATTCGTCCGGAACAATGGAGCGACCGGCGTGAGCGACATGGCCGGTGGGCCGGGATCGCGACTTGGGAAGAGCGTTGAAGAGGTCGAACACTGCGGGAGGCAGTTGAGATACAATCGAGCCCGCGGGAAGCGGTGCGAGATGGACCTTAGCTGCGTGAGCGGTGAGACTCGGGAGTGTCGAATCAATGGAGCCCGCGGGAAGCGGTGCGACATGGACCTTAGCCCCGCATGGATGAAGCTCGGGAGAGTTGAATCAACGAGCGAGATGGACGGGTCCGAGCCGGACTGGCATTGTCTGTGAGAGTGACAGGCGAGCCTCGGGGGACGGGCGAGTCAATGGAGCGAACGGGAGGAGCGACATAGAACACGTCGCGATCGGGAATCGTGCGGGTAGACGGAAACGCAGCTAGGGTAGCTGGCGCAAGCACGGGGCAGTGCGAGTGATCAAGGTAAAATGACGAGGGTAGGAGCGAGCGAACGTGGGCAGTGAATGAGTTTCAATGGTGCACGCCTGTTGCTGCAATCAGAGTCTCTGAGCAACGCCGAATTTTCCATGTTACACTAGTGGCGTTCTCTGTAGAATGCTGGTGAGTTTCAGGCATCCGCTGGACCGCTTGAATCTGAAGGGTTATGGAACGCCGCCTCACCGCTATTCTCGCCGCTGACGTTGTCGGTTACAGCCGATTGATGGGCGCGAACGAGTCCGACACGGTCACCGCCCTGGAAACGCTGCGGAGTGATTTCATTAATCCCAAGATAGGTGAGCATCAGGGGCGAATCGTTAAGCTTACGGGTGACGGAATGCTGGTAGAATTTCCCAGCGTTGTGAACGCAGTCGCCTGCGCCGCGGAAGTGCAGCGGGGCGTGCGTGACCGGAACAAAGGTGTGCCGCCGGACCGCCGCATTGAATTCCGCATCGGTGTAAACGTCGGCGACGTCATTGTCCAAGGTGAGGATATTCTTGGCGACGGTGTTAACGTGGCCGCGCGCCTGGAAAGCATTGCCACGCCTGGTGGAATAACGATCTCAGGGCCGGCGCGCGATCATCTCGGCAATCGTTTGGATCTGACTTTCGAGGATATGGGCGAGCAGACTTTAAAAAACATCGAGAGGCCGGTCCGCGTTTACCGTGTCATTCTCGATCGCGCCGCTGCTCAGGCCAGGGGCTCGCCGGATGGAGCTCACCAGCTGGAAAAGCCATCCGTCGCCGTCCTGCCCTTCAACAACATGAGTGGCGACCCGGAACAGGAATACTTCAGCGATGGGATTACCGAGGACATAATTACCGACTTGTCCAATGTCTCCGGACTCTTCGTGGTCGCTCGCAACACCGCGTTCACTTACAAAGGGAAACCGGTAAAAGTGCAGCAGGCCGCTCAAGAGCTTGGGGTCAGATTCATCCTGGAAGGAAGTGTGCGAAAAGCCGGCTCGCGCGTGCGCGTTACCGGACAGTTGATCAACGGCAAGGATGGTGGCCACCTCTGGGCCGGTCGGTTTGATCGCGATCTAACCGATATCTTCGCCATTCAGGACGAAATCACCCGCGCCATCGTCGAGCAGCTTAAAGTGAAACTGCTGCCACAGGAAAAGAAGTCGATCAGCCAGGCGCCCACCGATAACGTCGAAGCTTACACCTATTACCTGAGAGGCCGGCAGTTTCTGCAGCGCCGCTCAACCAAAGCCTACTACGAACTGGCGCGACGAATGTTCGCCAAAGCGGTGGAGCTGGATCCTCTTTATGCGCGCGCTTATGCCGGCATCGCCGATTGCGATTCTTTTCTGTTCCTTCAGTACCACGTCAATATCTCAATTGACGATATCTTAAACACCAGCGCCAAAGCCCTCGCTCTGGAAAGTGGCCTGGCCGAGGCACACGCCTCTCGCGGACTGGCGCTTTCGCTCGGCGAGCGATATGACGAAGCGGACACGGAATTCGAAGAGGCCATCGCGATCGATCCTAATTCATTCGAGGGCCACTATTTCTATGCCCGCTCCTGTTTCAAGCAGGGCAGACTGGAGGAGGCAGCCAGGATGTTCGAGCGTTGCGCTGAAATCGACCCGGACGACTATCAATCTCCGGCATTATCGATTCAAATCTACCGCTCGCTCGGTCGTACTGCGGAGATGCAAGCAGCGGCGCGTAAGGCGGTGGAACGGGCA
>QHNB01000182.1 GCA_003217965.1 Verrucomicrobiota bacterium
TGTCCTCGAGAAATTGCTGGAGCACGGGAAACCGAATCTCGCCATAGTTGAGTCCGTAGCGAAGGTCCCCGCCTTTGTAGACCCAGGTCGTTGGGATCCACGAAAGAGGCAATCCGGCGAATTGCTTGATTTTGTCGCCCGTGCGCGGGCCAGGGTCTGCCGTAACAGTGAGATTTGGCTGCCGGGCAAGCTCGTACTTCTCGAGCATCGCGCGCCCATCTGCGCCGTCATTCCAGACGGAAACAAAAATGAACTTCGTCGCGGGATTCTCCTTCACAGCTTTTAACCAACCGCCGCTCCTTAATTCTGCCTGACAATTTGAGCACCATGGTGCCCACAAATGTACCACGGTCAGACCTGGCGACTTGATCGCCTCGCGCACCTGATCTTCAGCAAGGGAAGCGAACGAGCGTGTCGCGAGAAACGCGCAAACCGATGCCGCAAGCAAAACCTTCTTCACGTCGCCCAAAATATGCGGAGAAACTGCCGTCACTCAATGTTCAAGGTTCGGGTTTCAGGGCAAAGGCGAATGCGCGCCTATAGCTAGAATCCTCCTTTAGCCGCGCCTTACCATAACCCGCCTCTGGCATTGCGAGCGATTCGTCATAATTGTGCTCCAAAGCGCGCCGGCCACGAACGGCGCATCGGAATCAAAGACGTTTTGCATTCCAAGCGCGAGGGCGTGCCACTTCGAAACGCGGATCGGGAATCGCCGCGCGGGTCGCCCGATTCAACTTCAGATCGGCGGTCGGACTTCGCCTCAGGATAGCTACTACCGCTGCGGAAAATTTTTGTTCCGTGGGAGGCAAAACCTTTTCCGCGCGCACGCAGGCCGCACAGCGGGTTGAACCGCCGTGCGGCGCTGCGCGGAATTACGGCGCGTTACGTTTGCCGCCTAAAGACTCGCTGCGGTCAGCGCCTCGGTGGCCACCGGTTTGCTGACGGGCGTGGTGACCGTGGCGACCGCCCTTAGCATCTTTGCTCGGCTTCAGGTCGCGCACATCAACCTCTTTCTTTTCTTCGCTCATATTACCTTTCTTCAGTTGTTTTTTTGGTTTTGGGTTGCGTCAGTCGCGCCGAATAGCTGTCGTCCCCCATACGAACTTCTCGTCTCCAATCAGGTCGCCCAAATGGACCAGCTTATATTCTGAACGCTTCTGCCGTTGAGCTCTGCGCTCCCCGGAATCAGCATCGTTTTTTTCTTCGACGAACTCACGCCAAATCTATGATCACTATCCGTGCCAAGAAATTGGACCAGGGCGTTTCTACGCTCGGATGCGCTTTCGCATGAGCCGTAAGCTACTTGCATAATGATATTTAAATGTTTCACATGCTTAACTAAAATTGATCTCATCGTCGGCGAAGATGATCGACGAGTGGCCTCAAATCTTTACCATTTGGCCTAATCTTGGACTCGATCGGATCACTCATGATCCTACTGCGGAAGTCCGTGGGATGGATCTTCAGCGGAAAACGCAGAAAGAAATCAATTCCGATATCAGGTTAAGTTTCCGCGGCCATCAAAAATTCGTAAACCTGCTGCTCGCTGAAAGTTGCTCGCGCCGCAACCATGCCCCCGCTACGCTGATAACTCAGGCTTCGTCACGGCTTGCAGAGAGCGGTTGGAGGGACACGCTCTGTCGAGTCCGCAACTATGGGATGAGACGGAGTTCGTTCCTCCATCTTCAAGCAGTTGACCTGCTCTGGCAGAACGCCTAGTGTGCGATCTCGTTTCCGTTGGTCTGGCGGTGGTCTCGGTTCGCCGAATCGCGCGACGATCGGAGATCGCCGCTACAGCGTGACGCGCCTGAAGGAGGCGTTTTTATTTTATGGCTCAAATGCAGGAATTACTCCAAATCGGAGGGCGTGATCCCATCGATAGAGTTCGAGGACATAGACTCGCTCGAAGTGGGCGATGAAGTGGACGTATTGCTGGAGCGCCTCGAGAACGACGAAGGCATGGTCGTCCTCTCAAAAGAAAAAGCCGCCTATCGCCAGAACTGGAACAAGATCGCGAGTGTCTTCCAAGGCGACGGCCTGATCAAAGGCAAGGTCAAATCGGTCGTAAAAGGCGGGCTTATGGTGAACATCGGGGTGGAAGCATTCTTGCCGGCTTCACAGATCGATATCATTCCACCCAAAGATCTTCAGCAATTCGTCGGCAACACCTACGATTTCAAAATCGTTAAAATTAACGATGATCGCCGCAATGTCGTGCTCAGCCGTCGCGAGATTATCGAGCAAGAACGGAGTGAGAAGCGGCAAAAGTTTCTTGAAAGCGTCAAGGTCGGCGATCGCGTGACCGGAACGGTCAAGAACCTGACCGATTTTGGGGCATTTATCGATCTAGACGGAATGGATGGGTTGCTCCACATCACTGACATGACCTGGGGACGCCTTGGGCACCCGAGTGAGCTGGTGAAAGTCGGCCAGCAACTCGAAGTGGTCGTGCTTGACATTAACAAGGAGAAGGAGCGTGTCTCACTCGGCCTCAAGCAAACGCAAAGGAATCCGTGGGATCAAATTGAGGAGCATTTTCCGGCCGGGCAGAAGGTCAAAGGCAAGATCACGAATCTCGTTCCTTATGGCGCTTTTGTAGAATTGGAAGAAGGCGTGGAAGGGCTGATTCACGTCTCGGAGCTTTCCTGGACGAAGCGGATTATGCGGCCCTCGGATATTCTAACTGTGGGGCAGGAAATTGAAGCCGTCGTCCTCGGTGTGAACAAAGAAGAACAGAAAATCTCGCTTGGTTTGCGCCAACTGGAACCAAACCCGTGGGACGAGATCGAGAAGAAATTCGAGATCGGCAGCCACGTTAAAGGCCAGATTCGCAACATGACCGCTTATGGCGCTTTTGTGGAATTAGCTGACGGAATCGACGGAATGATTCACGTCTCCGATTTGAGCTGGACCCGAAAAATCAACCACCCAAGCGAAGTATTTAAGAAAAACGATGAAGTCGAAGCTGTCGTTATTGACATCGATAAGGTCAACCAGCGGATCAGTCTCGGAATTAAACAGCTGACCGAGGATCCGTGGAAAAACATCGATCAGAAATACAAAATTGGTGACTTGGTGAAAGGTAAGGTGACGAAGCTCGCGAGCTTCGGCGCTTTCGTCCAACTGCAAGATGAAATCGATGGTCTGGTCCACATCTCGCAATTGAGCGAGAATCATGTCGCCAAAGTAAAAGATGTTCTTAAGGTCGGCCAGGAAGTCGAAGCTCGAGTCATTAAAGTCGACAAAGTCGAACGAAGAATCGGTCTTTCGATTAAGGCCGCGAACTACTCTGAAGAAGAGCTGCGACGCGAGTCCGAAGCGTTCGATACTTTGAGGCCAGGTGAAGATATGGTCGGTCTCGAGAAAGCATTTGCCGCTGCGGAACAGGAAGAATATCGCCCAGGCGAGGCAAAGAAGAAGGACGAGTCCAAACAGAAGTAGCCGGCGTCCGCCTGATCACCGCATCGTTGCATTGATTTGCTGAAATACGTGCGATCCAATTTCATAGGATCGCAGCCGCGCAGGATAATCGTAGATCTGCGAGACGGCGATCATTTCGTCAGCTGCGGTTTGGTCCAGCCAATCCTCGATCCGGTGGCGCACGATTTCCGGTGAACCAACCGCGGCGAATTGAGTACGCTGCGCGAGCGCGGCGTGTTCAGCCCTGCTTCACCGTTCACCGATGTTATCGACCGGCGGTGGCAGTTTGCTTGGGCGGCCGCGGATCAGACTCAACCCCTCTAATAGCGCCGAACTGGAAAGACGGCGCGCCTCGTCATCGCTTTCCGCGGCATAAAGGCCGATGCCGATTATGACATATGGCTTTTGCAATGCAGCCGACGGTTTGAATTCGCGGCGATAAAGATCAAGCGCGGCATGGAGATAATCGGGAGCGAAATGCGAGGCGAATGCGAATGGAAGGCCTAGCTCTGCGGCGAGACTGGCACCGAAATCACTCGAATCAAGAAGATAGAGCGGAAGGTTTAGCCCCGAGCCTGGGACGGCTCGAACGCGTTCCTCATCTCCCCGAAAATAATTCATGAGTTCGATCAAATCTTCCGGGAACGTGTCGCCGCTGCTGCCGAGATGCCGCCGCAAGGCGCGTGCGGTAGCCTGATCGCTTCCGGGCGCACGGCCAAGAGCGAGATCGATGCGCCCGGGGTAAAGCGATTCGAGCGTGCCGAATTGCTCGGCAATCACCAGCGGCGCGTGATTTGGAAGCATGACCCCGCCGGCGCCGACCCGAATATTTTCAGTCTTACCGGCGATAAAGGCGATGACGACTGAGGTCGCAGCACTGGCAATACCGAGCATATTATGATGCTCCGCCCGTGTGTTGGGCAAGATCAGCACTGTTCCGGAACGCCAGCGCTGCGTCACCGTCTTCAATAATCGGGCACAGATCGAGAACGGAGTAGCGCATCCGTTAAAGTGTCGCAGGCAGATGCCATTCGCCTTCGCGTTGTGCCGGAATCTACGATTTTGGCGCGAGCGACTCGACAATTTTCTCGAAGCGCGGATCGCCCCGAAGCGGGTCCCATTGGGGGAATAATTTAAGAATACCATAGGGCGACGAACCAGGATGTTGGATGTCATGGGTTAATTCCTCGATGGCAAGATCTTTTTCTCCAACCCACGCATAGATCACCGCGAGAACGTCGAGCACATGCGACCCGTTAACGGAATCCTTCTCGACCGGCAAAAGCTCGGCGGCGCGGCGGCCTTCGCGCAGGGCGTCCTCTTTTCGGCCAAGGCCAGCATCGATAAGTCCAAGGACGCAGAGTGCGGGCCCGTAATCCGGTTGTGCTTGAATGATCTGTTCCTGCGCCGCGCGCGCAGCGGTAAACGCCGTTTGAGCGGCGGCGGCGTCACCTTTCATTCGGGCAGCGACGCCTTCACCGAATGCGCGGCTATATTGAATGGCGTCGGGTCCGTAGGTGTTGTCGCCGAGATCACGGAGGGCGCGAGCTATGCCGTCGGCGTCGCGCTCTGCAAAACTCAGGAAAACGCGAACAGGGGCAAGGCCGATGCCGGACGTGGGATTTTGCTGAATAACCGATTCGATCAGTTCATGCAGGGGCCGCGCGTCCGCTTTCCAGAAGACTTCCAACATCGCGCGGCTGATTCGCGCATCGAGGTCATCTGGTTTGAGCTTGAGCACGCGGTCCAGAACGACGACGTCCTTGCCATAGTCGCGCAGGGCCTCATAGCTCGATGAAATCTGCTGAAGGATGAAAACGTTGTTCGGATCCAGTTCGAGCGCTCGCTCGAGATTTCGGGCCGACTCTGGCCAGCGACCTTGCCGACGGTCGATGTAACCGCTCCACTCGAAGATTCTTGGATCGTTTGGCTTGGTGCGACGGGCGATTTCGAGTTCTGCGCGGGCGCCCTCATAATCCAGTTTGCTGTAGAGATGAACCGCGCGAGCCAGATGTGCTTCGGCCGCGTCTGGCTGTAATCGTAGCGCGGCCCTAATTGCTTGTTCGGCGGAACCCAGACGGCTTGACGTGTGGTCGTAGCCAAAGAAATAAAGTTGATCATGTGCCCGGGCGAGTTTGCACCAGGCATTAAGAAATGTCGGATCGCGCACGGTTGCCTGGTCAAGAAGACCAACTGCTTCTAGGAATTTCTCTTTTCCGTTTTGGCTGTTTGGAGCCGCATCAATCGCTTCTGTCGCGCGAACGTAAAGATCGTAAGCAGCCACGTCTTTGGTCGGTTGCTTTTCGATCGCGAACTTTTCTTGCGGTAAGATTTTGGCCTGGAGCTGGTCGGCGATCGTTTTAGCGATCTCGCTTTGAATCGCGAACACGTCAGCCAAATCGCGATCATAAGTTTGCGCCCAAAGATGGGCGTCGGTGCGGGCGTCGATGAGCTGAGCGTTAACGCGAATGTGATTGGCGGAGCGTTGCACGCTTCCTTCCAGCAGGTGCGAGACACCGAGCTGCTTTCCGATCTCACGAAGATTGCGCGCGATGCCACTCTTATATGGCATCACCGAAGTACGGCTGATGACTTTCAAATCCGCCACCTTGGCAAGGTCGGTCAAGATTTCATCCTGCACGCCATCGGCGAAGTAAGCGTTTTGTTTCTCATCACTCAAATTTTCGAACGGGAGCACGGCGATGCTTTTTTCTCCCGGGCGGTCCCCCTGCGATCCGCCGTGCCGGCTGAGAAACCAAAACGCTCCGGCGAGAATGGCGGCAATCAGAATGAGCGCGCCGAGAAGTATTCCCGTTCGGCGGCGACTCGATGATTGTAAAGCGCCCGATGTGGATGGTGCCGCAGGTTTATCCGCGAATTTAGCCGGCGATTCTGAATTACCGGCTTCGGCAGTATAGAAGTTTACGACCGAAACTCTGACGCCGTGTTTGACCTCGCATTCGCCCAGGTCGTGCAGGTGCGGCCGCCATTGCCGGTATTGCTCCAAATCCTCGGCGACGTGCTTCGAGAGGAGAATGTGTCCGGCATCGCCACAGTCCATTACCCGCTGCGCGATGTTGATCCCGGCGCCGGCAATGTTCCTGCGCTGATTTACGTCGGCAACTTCATGCACCGGACCGCTGTGAATGCCCATCCGGACAGGGAGGCTGGAATGAGGCTTCAGCGCCTTGCTGATTTCCAAAGCGCATTGGACCGGCGCTTCCGCTGAGTTGGTAAAGACAAGCGCCATCCCATCGCCTGTTGGCAGAGAAACCAGCTTTCCAGTTACGTCGGCGCTCCTAAATGCATCAGTGCTGCGCACAAGATCACTCAACTCTTCCAGCGCTTCTGATTGCTCGTCGATTAGCAGCTTGGAGTAGCCGACGATGTCAATGAACAGAACGTGTGCAATCTCCAGACGCAATTCTTGTTTCTGTTCACCGGACATAAAGCCGCTGTGCGGTAAGAGGAATTCTATTTTTAGACGGCAGTACCGGTCGAGCGCAAAGACTCAACCCATATAATAACCACCATTGACGTTGAGCACGTGGCCACTGATGTAACTCGACATCGATGAAGCGAGGAAGAGCGCGGCGTTGACAATCTCACTGACGTCGCCCAGATGACCAAGTGGAATCTGTTTAATGAAATTTTGCATCACTTCTTCGGGCATCGCTTTGCTCATGCCGACGTCGATGAATCCGGGCGCGATGGCATTAACTGTGATCTGCTGGCGAGCAAACTCGCGTGCGCTGACTTTGGTCAGCGCGATGATGGCCGCTTTGCTCGAGGAATAATTGGCCTGCCCGAACAATCCCATTTGTCCGCTAACGGACGAGAGATTGATAATCCGGCCGCCGTTTCGCAACACCGTCGCCGCCCTTTGCGTAACAAGGAATGTGCCGGTAAGATTCACACGGACAACGCTCTCGAACTCTTCCACGGTTAGTTTTTTAATCGTGCGGTCCCGGATAATTCCGGAATTATTGATGAGAATGTCGAGTCCACCACGTTTATCGCCGATTTCCATCATCATCGATTCGACTTGCTCGCGGTTAGTGACATCGCATTGAATGACGAGCGGGTCCGTTAGCGCCTGCGCGACATTTTCCGCATCTGTTTTATTTTGGCCTTCCGGATCATCGATATAGTTGACGATGCATTTCGCTCCGCGTTGGCCAAAGGCGCGAATCATTTCTGCGCCGATGCCGCGAGAACTTCCCGTGACAAGGACCACTTTGCCGGTGAAATCGAGAAGATCGGTCATGACTGAACTGGTGGGAATTAGCAAGGTGGACTTCGACGCTCGAACCTACTAGAACGTGTTGAGTCTGCGTTACTCCGTCGTGCTGCACAAGTCTGAGTGAATTCCGCGCCTGCATTTCACGCCTACGGGCCCGCGCACCTCATCGTCATTTTCCTGACGACTGCCCTGCCGTTTGCGCTAGCTGCCCTCGTTCGCAAGACGAAATCGCGTCTTCTTGAGCGGGCCATCATCAGCGCGCTTTCCCTCGTACTTGTCCTCAATTACCTCGCCTATCTAGCTCTCATTCGAGGAATGGGTGTGCACAGCTGGTCCCAAATGTTGCCGATGCAGCTCTGCGACTGGGCCATGCTCGTGGTTATTGTTGCCATGTGGACCGGCAATCGCTCCTGGTTTGAAGTGGCCTACTTTTGGGGCATCGGCGGTACCGTCCAGGCTGTGCTCACACCAAACCTGGCCTATGGCTTTCCGGATTTTCGCTTTTTCAGTTTCTTTATCTCTCACTGTGGAATCATCATTGGAATCGTTTTTCTCATGCTTACTCGGAAATATCGGACCTACCCATTCTCCATCGTGAAGGTGTTCTTGTGGTCGGAACTGTATTTTGTCGTGACGATGATTACCGACAGGATCACTGGCTATAATTACGGCTTTCTTCTGCACAAACCTGAGGCTTTCAGTATTCTTAGCTTTCTCTCCGATTCCCGGCCCCTTTACCTCCTGCAGTTTCATCTGCTGGCGCTTGTATTTTTCACGGTGCTTTACGCGCCTTTCGCGATTTATGATTTGCTCCGAGGCAGGCAATTAAACGAAGCGTCGTCTGGAGTGCCATGAGCATCTTCGCGCTCTTCCAAAACATTCCGATGGTAAAGTGTTACTAGGATGTTATTCGCACTTGCGTGACTTTCCCTGTTGTGGGAGGTCCTTCGCTGCGCTCAGGATGACAGTGTTGTGAAACCGCGGGCTCTCAAAATCGGTTCGGTCACAATCGGCGGATTCGAACCGGCCTTCATTCTGGGGCCCTGCGTCATCGAGTCGGAAAAATTCGTCCGGCGAATGGCCCGAAAGATCGACGAAATCTGCACCGCGGAAAATGCGTCATTTATTTTCAAAGCTTCATACGACAAGGCAAACCGCAGTTCAGTTCACTCGTTTCGCGGAATCGGAGCCCGTGAGGGCTGCGAAATTTTAGCCTCGATCGGACGAGAATTAAAAATCCCCGTCACAACGGATGTGCACTCACCGGCCGAAGCGGAGATGGCCGGAGAACTGGTCGATCTTTTGCAAATCCCGGCGTTTCTCTGCCGTCAGACCGACTTATTGCGTGCGGCCGCGGAAACGGGCCGAGCTGTGAACGTGAAGAAAGGACAATTTCTCGCGCCCTGGGAGATAAAAAATATTGCGGAGAAGCTTGAACACTTCGGTGCCAGGCAGTTCATGTTCACAGAACGCGGGACAACATTTGGTTATAACAACCTTGTCGCCGATATGCGATCGCTGGCTTGGATTCGGGAAGCGGGATATCGTGTCATTTTCGACGCGACTCATTCCGTGCAACGGCCGGGCGGAGCAGGCGACGTAACCTCCGGCGACGGTGTTCTGGCACCACTCCTCGCGCGCGCGGCCATGGCCGCAGGGTGCGACGGAGTGTTCATGGAGGTACACGAAAATCCGGCGCGCGCGCTATCTGATGGTTCGAACCAGATTCCAGTAAAAAATTTGCCGAAGATTCTGCGCGTGTTAAAGGCTGTTCATGCTGCCGTTTCGTAACGGTCGCGCGCGGCGCGCTGTCCTTTTCAGTATCATCGGAACAAGCGCGCTTGCCCTTTGTGCGATGGCAGATCAGCCGAAGAAGCTCGGTCGAAAAAGAGCGGGCCGACCGGGCGCAACAACAACAGCAACGGCGACACCGGAGGCCGGCGCACAAGTGCCGTTACCAATCGGGCGCGAGGCCAAGGGTTTGGTTTTTCCCGATATCGATGAGAACGGACATTTGCGCGGGCGCTTTGTCGCGGGCACGGCTCGGCGGCTCGATCAAGACCACATGGAGTTTCGCGACCTGAAGATCACAACGTTCACCGAGGATGACCGAGTGGATCTTGAAATTGCGATGGCGGAATCAGTGCTCGATCTCAATACCCGCGTACTCAGTTCTCCTCAGAAGACGACAATTAAACGCACTGATTTTGAAATTATCGGCGACACCGCGCGCTTCGATACGGCGGCACGTCAGGGCACAGTTACCGGCAACGGCCGTGCAAACCTCGAAACCTGCCGCCACTAATTCGCCCAAGAAAAAAGAGAGCGAACAGCCGACAAAGGATCCTTTCGGTACGGACTCAAAGATTGAGGGACCCATCACCACTGAGATTTATGCGGACGAAGCTTTTTTTGACTCAAACAAGAATACTGGCGTTTTTACCGGTCACGTGAAGGTATTCGATCCTCGGTTTAGTCTGCAATCGGATAAGCTGACGGTGTATTTGCGTAAAGGACAGGATCAGGGCTTGGAAAGGGCGGTGGCTGATGGAAACGTCGGCGTGGTACGGGAGCGGCCGGATCCAAACACCGGTCAACCGACACGTGCCGTTGGGCGTTCCGACCACGCAGTTTATACGGCCGGAGATGGCAACGTAGAACTCACGGGGACGCCCCGCGTGCAGCAAGGTCCAAACATGCATGTTGCGACGAGCGCCGACACCGTCATGCTCATTAACCAAAACGGGCAGCTCACTACCCACGGGCCAAGCCGCACCGAAATTCATCAGGAAGCAAAAGAAGAAAAGCCGGGAACGCAGCCAAAGGAATGATTAGCGCAACGCCGAGGGTAGCAGCTCCGACAAAGACGCCGACGATGGCTCCGCCGCAAAACGTCTTAGTCACGCACGAGCTTGTTAAAATCTACGGCGGCCGCGCTGTCGTAAATGGCATCAACGTCAATGTCCGCGCCGGAGAAATCGTTGGATTACTCGGTCCCAATGGCGCCGGTAAAACCACGACGTTTTACATGATCGTGGGGCTCGTTCGACCTAACAGTGGCAGCGTGATTTTCCGCGACAACGACGTCACCGATTTTCCGATGTTCAAACGAGCTCGGCTGGGAATGGGGTATTTGCCACAGGAAGAATCAATTTTTCGCAAAATGACGGTCGAACAGAATATCATGGCCATTCTTGAGACCCTGCCCTTGAGCAAACACGAGCGCCGGCACCGCTGCGATCAACTCTTGCACCAGTTTGGAATCGAAAAAATTGCGAAAAACACCGCCCTCACTTTGAGTGGCGGCGAGAAACGGCGACTGACAATTGCGCGCTCGCTTGTCACCAGTCCCAGTTTGTTGATGCTTGATGAACCGTTCAGCGGAGTCGATCCGATTGCGGTCTACGACGTCCAGCAAATCGTAGTCAATCTGCGCAAATCCGGTCTGGCCATCTTAATTACGGACCATAATGTTCGGGAAACGCTCTCTATCGTCGACCGTGCCTACTTGATTTACGAGGGCCGAGTTGAGAGTGAAGGGACAAAAGACTTTCTCATCAACGACCCGATTAGCCGTCAGCTCTATCTCGGTGAACGGTTCCGGATGTAATCCGGGAACGCGAGCTATTTAATCTTCCTCGTCAGTCGCAACCCATTCGCTCCGGCTGGATTCATTGCGCTGATTTAGCGCATCAGCATGGGTGCGATAGGTTATTAAGGTAAGACGATCCGCGTCGCTGCCAAAAGTGATGCGAATGTACTTACCATCGAACGAATTGGATTCATCCGGGCTAGTGATCTGGAGCAGGTAAAAGCTGCCGTCGCTGTCTTCCGTGATATCGTCGTAAGGTATCGACTTGTCGTCATTGAGCTGAATGGTTTCAGCGGTGATTCGCAGAGCATCGCCATGGTCGTTGGACCATTCGCCAAAGTAAGCTTCTTCATCGTTGGCCACGGCGCCCGTGAACGCAGCCAACAGAAAGACAGCGAAGAGCAAGCGTAGGCCCCCGGCACTCACAAGCGGTGGTAAACCGAGCCTTTCTCCTCGTCAACCGCAACTGATTTCCGCGGTGGAAATTGCCATCCGTCCACGATAAAGGTCTCTCGCACCATGCCGAACCTCCCCGCCACCCAAACCATTACCTCTGCGAGTGAAGACCGGAAGAGTGTGCCGGTGGTTACAGTGGAGAGCTTTTTTACTGGTCACGCCGAGAAACTGCAACTGCGATTGGAAGGACCGCGAGTCGGTTTCTACCGCAAAATTCGCGAACCGACGATCAATCGTCCTGGTCTCGCCTTGTCCGGCTTCTTCAGTTATTTCGCGGAAAAGCGCGTCCAAGTGTTGGGCGCGGCCGAGAACACTTATCTCAAGAGTTTGTCACGCGGCCTACGGGTGAAACGATTTCGTGCATTGTGCGCGCGCAAAATCCCGTGCGTGGTCGTTTCGCGCGGGGCCCACCTTGATGACGAGCTCATGGCCGTGGCGGCAACCGAGAAGATCGCGGTCTTTCGCACTCCGATGATCACGATGAAATTTATCAACGCCGCGACGATTCTGCTCGAAGGCGATTTCTCGCCGACTGTCACGGAATTTGGCAGTACCGTCGACATTCTTGGCATCGGCGTCCTCATCCGAGGCGAGAGCGGAATCGGCAAGAGCGAGTGCGTACTTGGATTGATCGAGCGTGGTTACAGCCTGGTTTCGGACGACGTCACACGGATCACGTCATTTGAGGGACGCGAATTGATGGCGACCTCGCCCGATGTGACCCGTTATCACATGGAGGTTCGCGGGATCGGCATTATCAATGTCGCTTCCGTTTTCGGTGTGGGCGCGATTCGGGAAGAAAAGCGGCTGGATCTGGTAGCAACCCTCAAAGATTGGAGCGACATGGAAGACGTGGATCGCACCGGACTCGACCGCGAGTTTTACGAAATCTTAAAAATGAAAGTGCCCCATGTGACCATTCCGGTGCGCCCCGGACGCGACATTGCGCGGTTGATCGAGGTCGCAGCGATGGATCAAAAGTTGAAAGGACTCGGACGGAATGCCGCGTTGGAATTCAATACAAAGCTGCTCAGTTTAATGGAGACGAAAAGGCCGAATGGGGTTGCTTAATCGAAAAACCGGCGCAGACGCACGCACGCAAAGGGTTGAAAAGGAAATCGCCATTGTGAACCGCCTCGGTCTCCACGCCCGACCAGCAGCACTTTTCGTCAAAGTAGCCAGCCGCTATCGCAGCGACGTTTGGGTCAAGAAAGAAAACGAAGAGGTCAACGGCAAAAGCATTATGGGACTAATGATGCTAGCGGCGGGACAGGGCTCGAAATTGCAAGTTCGTTGCGAAGGACCTGATGCGGCGCGAGCGCTCGATGAAATTGAGCAGCTCATCAACGCGCGCTTTAACGAAGATTGACAACCGGGCTACTCTGCTGCGAATGAGTAGCGACGGGGAAAAAGGCGAAACGCGGTTCCAAGGTGTTGGGGTCTCGCCCGGAATTGCTCGCGGCGTTGTGCAAGTGATGCGGGACGAACTTGAGGAAATCGTCCGCGATAAAATCGACTCGTCGCAGATCGGCGCCGAAATCGCCCGCTTCGAAGCCGCCCTCGTGCAAACGCGCATGCAGATTCTCGAGATGCAGCAGCGGATTGCGGAAGCGATTGGGACGAAAGATGCGGGGATTTTCGATGCTCATCTCCTAGTGGTAGAAGATCGAACTCTGATCGACGAAGTCCTGCGCAAACTCGAAACCGATCTGGTCAAGGTTGAAGTCGTTTTCGAGGAGGTGGCGCGCCGCTACGCCGAGACTTTGGGCAAGATTGATGATCCGTATCTTCGCGAACGGGCCTTGGATATCCAGGACGTGATGCGCCGTGTTATTCGCAATTGGCAAGGAAAGCCCCGGAAACCCATGCCACTTCCGGGGGAGG
>QHNB01000279.1 GCA_003217965.1 Verrucomicrobiota bacterium
TTTGCGGATGGCCGCTTGACCAGCGCCCCATAAAGAGCCCAGCAAAATGTTGCCGTAAACGCGATGAGCATTCCGCGAATCGCGACATGACCGGCAGTCGCGCCCGGTTGAAACCAGAAAACTCCGACCGCGCCAAGCAGGCCAAGGAGCGTTCCGAGTTGAAACTGCCATTGCCGCAAAATGTGGCGTTCTTCCGGGAACATTATAAGAGCGAACAGAGCTGTCAGGATAACCGAAGACCGGGCGAAAATGGCATATACTCCCGGACCGATGTAGAAAAGGGCCACCGTCTGCGTCACTTGATGCACGACGTTTGGCAGCGCCGGCACCAGACAAAGAGCTAAAGCGCGCCAACCGAGAGGTGGACCACCACGCCGGACCCGGATCATGACCAGCGGGGCAATGGCAAGACAGGCGACACTGTAGCGATAGAAGTTTTGCGCCCAAACGTCGTAATAGCGCAGGAGGTAGAATTGGAACAGCGAGGGAAGCGACCAGATTACCACCGTGGCGAAAAGCGCGAGAGACCCGCGCGACACCCCGCGACGCCAAGAATGCGCACTGTGCCGGTGAGTTGGCGGGAATTTCATTGTTCTGGATTTTGCTCGCCTAGAGGCTTGCAATCGCGCAGATAGGTATTTCCCGGAGGAGAAGAAATGACCATTTCAAAACATCAATTCACCAGTGCAGTAGTGATCGGTTGTGTGTTAGCAATCGCTGGATTCAGCGCACAGGGGAAGCCCGCGAATCCGAAGACAGCCGATGTCGGCAACCATGTGAACAAGGGCGTCGAGCTGGCGCAACAGAAACAATATGACGCTGCTATCGCCGAGTTCACGCTCGCGATTAAGGCCAATCCGAAAAATGAGCGCGCCTACGTCAATCGGGGGACGGCTTACCGGGCACAGCAGAAATACTCCGAGGCGATGGCGGATTTCTCGAAGGCGATCGAAGTCGCTCCGGCGGAGGAGATGGGATACCTCGAGCGCGGGCAAACACTCGTCATGCAGAAACAGTACTCCGACGCGCTTGCTGATTTGAACAAAGCGGCCGAGCTGAAGCCCGACGATTCAATGGCGGTGCGACTTCGCGGGTTTGCCGAGATTGGGATGACTGATTTCGATAAGGCGATTGCCGATTTCACTGCGGTTTTACAAAAAGATCCGAACGACGCCCAGGCTTACGAGCGGCGGGGATTCGCCTTGCGCAGCCAAAAAAAGTATCCGGAGGCGATCGAGGATTACAATCGCAGCCTCCAGGTGAAGCCCGACCCGGAGGTTTACGCAAAACGTGGCTACACTTACGTCACCTATCTGCAGGATTATGAAAAAGGGATTGCCGATTATAAAGAAGCTCTGCGGCTGAATCCGAATGATTACGATACTTCGCAGCGGCTTCAATATGCCCAGGCTATGCTGGCCGCGAAAAATGCTCCACCGCCCACAGCCACCCCGACACCAACTCCCGCCCCCGGATTGCTGACTCCGATGAACATCGGAATCGGGCTGGCCATATTAGTGATTTTAATCATCATATTTTTCGTGCTTTCGCGCCGTCGTGGCAAAACGGACGAGACCGAGTCAAGCAGCCGAATTCGTTGAACGTCAACAGGTCGGGGACGAAGAAATTTCTTTGACAGTCCTGAGCGCGCTGTTAGTTTGCGAACGCTTTTTGCTGGAACGAGGCGGTCCCATGGTCGTTCAAACGGCGGCTTTGGGACTTTTGCGTCTCTAGCGAGGGCGAAAACCGGTTTGCCCATGTAGCTCAGTTGGTAGAGCACGTCCTTGGTAAGGACGAGGTCACCGGTTCAATCCCGGTCATGGGCTCCAGTGAGCCGGACCAGTAAAGAAGTAAGAGACGCAGGTTAGTTAAAAGAGGACAAGCAAATGGCTAAGGAAGCATTTAAACGCGACAAGCCGCACGTGAACGTCGGCACGATCGGTCATGTCGATCATGGTAAGACCACGCTCACCGCGGCGATCACCACCGTTCTGGCCAAGAAAGGGATGGCCGAAGTACGCAAGTACGCTGACATCGATAATGCGCCGGAAGAGAAAGAACGAGGAATTACGATCAACACCGCGCACGTGGAATATCAGAGCGATAAACGCCATTACGCGCACGTCGATTGTCCCGGTCACGCCGACTACGTCAAGAACATGATCACAGGTGCGGCGCAGATGGACGGCGCCATCCTCGTCGTGTCTGCGGCGGACGGTCCGATGCCACAAACCCGTGAGCATATTTTGCTGGCGCGTCAGGTCGGTGTGCCTTCCATCGTCGTGTTCCTGAACAAGATCGACATGGTCGACGACCCGGAACTGCTCGATCTCGTCGAGATGGAAGTGCGCGATCTACTTACGCAATATGAATTTCCGGGCGACAAGATCCCTATCGTCAAAGG
>QHNB01000280.1 GCA_003217965.1 Verrucomicrobiota bacterium
CATAGGACATAATATTGAACATCGCCGTTCTTTATATCACATCGGGCCGGCGGGATTTGAACCCGCGACCTCTTGAACCCCATTCAAGCGCACTACCAAGCTGTGCTACGGCCCGTCCGTGGGTGAATTATCCTCACCGGAGCCCTCGTTACCAGTGAAGTTTTCGCGCGTTCACGAAGAGTAAACTTGAGAATTGTATTCCAGGGTTGGTTTTGCCAGTAAGCGCTGCGATGCAAATCGATCTTCGACGAGTGTCGGGTCTAGTCCTGGCCGTGCTTGTTGCGGTTTGTCCATTGCAAGGGTTTTCCGGCACCCGAGGTAAAGATGTAACGTTAAACGAACGTTCCCTCCTGCATGCTCAGGAACTGATCGAGCAGGGACGGGTTTTGATGGATCTGAGAAATACGTGGGGTGAGCGCCAGCCCTCTGCTGCGGAGGAGAACGAATTTATTCGTCAGCACGGATTCGCGGAATACGCAAAATGGCATCTCGGCATTGACGATCGCCACGCCGAAAATTCGAAAGCCAGATACAAGTTTCCCTTTGGAGATTTTAAAATTATCCACCGGTCTGCCTTGCTGGCGGCCAAAAATCGCGCGCGGCAATACGGCTATAGTAATATCGAAGACGCGGTGAATCGGTTACTTGAGATGATCGAATCGAAAGAAAAACATCACTGAATAGGCGACGGGGCGACTAAGCCGGTACAGGTCCAGGCGCTCAAGAATGCATCAATCAGTTCTGGCAAATCATCGCTGTAGCCGCCTTCTAATATCGCCGCAGTCGGGACGTCGACGCCAGTCAACCATTCGCCAAAGGTAGCGAAGTCATCTCGCTCGAGTGTCATTTGAGTAATCGGATCGGAGACATAGGCGTCGAACCCAGCCGAGATAAGCAGTAACTGCGGGTTGAATGCGAGCAGTTGATCCAAGGCCTGCCTTACCTGCGCGACGTGATCGAGCCGCGGGGAAAAAGGAAGCACCGGGAAGTTGTGAATGTTGGCGAAGGATCGCGTTCCGGTTCCGGGCCAGCCGGGATACTGGTGAATGGAAGCGAAGATAATCTTCTCGTTATTCTTCACGATCGCTTCGGTGCCGTTTCCGTGGTGCGCGTCGAAATCCCAGATCGCGATGCGGGTGAGCCCTTGTGCAACAGCGTCGAGCGCCGCTAGTGCGACGTTCCCGAAATAGCAAAATCCCATCGGCTGGTCGCGCAAGGCATGATGTCCTGGCGGTCGCATTAGACTGAAGGTCCGCTCGCCTTTCATGGCTGCCCGGGCCGCTCGGATGGCTGCTCCTGCCGATCGCGCTGCGTGCTCAAAAATATGTGGATAAGCTGGGCAATCGGAATCGAAATCAATCCGCTGATTGGCGACGCGATCTAAATGTTCTTCCGAATGCGCCCGCAGTAATTCTCCGCGGGAAGCGCTTGCCGGTTTTATCCAAATCCAATCCGGATGTTTTTTCTTCAAGAGCGATGCGGTGCCCAGGACGCGCTCCGGACGCTCCGGATGACCGGGCCGACCGTATTTCGTACAACGTGGATCGAAGAAAATGCGCACCGAGGTGCAGTTACTGCGATTTATCGCTTCACTCAATGACGTATCGGGAGCGAAGGCCATCCTAACGCGGATGAACCGTTGCCTGATGATAGGGCAACCCGAGTTCGTAGAGTGGTAACTCGTCTCTAAACGCATCATAAACGACAGTCTTGCCGTTTTGGTTTGCCAACTTCATTCCGCGCCGCGCGGTCACCAGAGCGTCATCGAAGCGGCCAACTTCGGCGTAAGCAGCGGCCAGAGTGTGGAGAATGACCGGATCTGCGTGGAGCGTCATTTCATCGGCGCGCTCTGCTAACTGGACGGCGCGTGCGCCGTCACGCACCGTCGGGTCGGACGCGGTGGCAAGGAGCCAGGCCAGGCTGTTCGTTGTAGCAACATCGTCTGGGGTAAATTGGAGCGCCTGGTTGAACTCGACGGCGGCTTCACGGCCACGCCCGGCTTTCATCAGCGCATTACCAAGACTAGTATGAACGGTTGGATCATTCGGTTGA
This sequence comes from Verrucomicrobiota bacterium, assembly GCA_003217965.1. Lineage (GTDB taxonomy): Bacteria > Verrucomicrobiota > Verrucomicrobiia > Chthoniobacterales > UBA10450 > AV69. Next base: position 2,053 of record QHNB01000280.1, read on the forward strand.
ATACGTTTCGTCTCTTCGAGCTGGGCGATTGCTTCCGATGTTTGTCCGTTTCGGAGAAATAGGGTTGCGAGATTGCGTCGCGCCTCTGTGTAATTTGGCTGGAGCTTGAGGGCGATTTCGTA
>QHNB01000321.1 GCA_003217965.1 Verrucomicrobiota bacterium
CTGCAAGTTCTGCACAGTTACGCGCTCATCACCGAGATGCCCAGGCATTCCCATATTCTTCCAAATGCGACCCGGCGTGGAACGATTGCCGACGGCGCCATTTCGACGGTGCGTTTTCGAACCGTGCGCGGCACCTTGCCCGGCCATGTTGTGCTTCTTCATCACGCCCTGAAATCCTTTGCCTTTCGAGCGGCCGATGACATCGACGAAATCGCCAGCCTGAAACTGTGTCACGTTCAAATTCACATCACCTTCCGGTGCATCCGCTTCCAAACGAAACTCGCGCATGAAACGCTTCGGTTCGACGTTCGCTTTCTTAAAGGCGCCGACTTCGGAGCTGTTCAATCGCGATTCCTTCTGCGCGCCGAATCCGACTTGGACCGCGGAATAGCCATCCCGATCTGCGGTCAACCGACGAACGAGAACATTATCCCCCGCTGAGATGACGGTCACCGGACGCAGCTTGCCATTGGCGTCGTAGACGCTGGTCATGCCGATTTTTTGTCCTAGAAGACCGATGCTCATTTCCGAAAATGTTCGTCGCTTGGCTCAGAATAACAGGGTCTAGATTTTAATCGTGATGTCAACGCCCGCGGGCAGGTTCAACTTCTTGAGTTCGTCGACCGTCTTTGCGGTTGGCTCAATGATGTCGAGCAGCCGTTTATGGGTACGAATTTCAAATTGATCCATCGATTTTTTATCGACGTGAGGCGAGCGATTTACCGTGAATTTTTCGATCAAAGTCGGCAGCGGAATGGGACCGGCCACGCGCGCGCCGGTGCGTTTCGCCGTCTCGACAATCTCGACCGCGGACTGATCGAGCATGCGATGATCGAACGCTTTCAAGCGAATACGGATGCGCTGGCCGTTCGTCACTTCGTCTCCTTTTGATCGAGAATTGCCGCGACCAGATTTTGCGGGACCTGCTCAAAATGCGAAGGCTCCATCGAATAACTGGAGCGACCTTTCGAAAGCGACCGAATGGCGGTGGCGTAACCAAACAGTTCCGCGAGTGGGACTTCCGCGTGCACGATCGTGAGATTGCCGCGCGCTTCGATGTTGTTGATGCGTGCGCGACGCCGGTTTAAGTCCCCGATGATATCGCCCTGAAATTCTTCCGGCGTGATGTTCTCGACCTTCATGATCGGCTCGAGCAGGATCGGCTTGCCTTGCCTGAAGCCATCCTTCATTGCGAAAATCGCCGCCATTTTAAAGGCGAGCTCGCTCGAATCGACTTCATGGTAGCTGCCGTAAACGATGTCGACTTCGACATCGATAACTGGATAACCGCCGAGAACGCCGTTCAACACCGCTTCTTCAATGCCTTTCCTTACCGCCGGAATGTATTCGCGCGGAATCACGCCGCCTACGATTTTGTTTTCGACGAGCAGACCTTTACCGCGGTGTGCCGGCCGCACGTCAACCTCGACGTGACCGTATTGTCCGCGACCGCCTGATTGCTTGATCAATTTGCCGACGCCGTGGGCGCCACCGGTGATTGTTTCGCGATATGCGATCTGTGGTTTGCCCGCATTCGCGTCCACTTTGAATTCGCGGAACATGCGATCACGAATGATTTCCAAATGCAGTTCACCCATGCCGGCGATGATCGTCTGGCCCGTATCCTCATGCGTGTAGACGCGAAAGGTTGGATCTTCCTCGGCGAGACGTTGCAGCGCCGTCGCCATTTTCTCCTGATCGAGCTTCGTTTTCGGCTCAATTGCCATTGAGATTACCGGATCGGGAAACGATGGCGGTTCGAGCAAAATCGGATGATCCTCGTCGCAGAGGGTGTCGCCGGTAGTGATGTTCTTGATTCCGACAATGGCCGCAATGTCGCCCGAATAGCAGGTCTCGATGTCTTCGCGTTTGTCCGCCTGAATTTGAATCAAACGGGAGATGCGCTCGCGTTTGTTCGTGCGCGGATTGTAGACGGTGTCGCCTTTACTGAGGGTGCCTGAATAAACTCGAAAGAAAACGAGCTTGCCGACAAACGGATCGCTCCAAAGCTTGAACGCGAGCGAGCAAAAGTTGCCGTTGTCGTCCGTTGGTGCCTCCATCGGCTCGTGCGAATCGGGATCCATGCCTTTGGCCGGCGGAATAT
>QHNB01000322.1:0-1655 GCA_003217965.1 Verrucomicrobiota bacterium
TAAAGGTTTCATGATCCAAGGCGGCGACCCAAACACCAAAGATCCGGCGAAGGAGGACAGCTACGGACAGGGCGACCCGGGTTATAAAATCAAAGCCGAATTCAACGATCACTCACACGAGCGCGGCGTGATCTCGATGGCGCGTGGGCCCGATCCGGATTCTGCCGGTTCGCAATTCTTCATATGTCTCGCGCCCGTCCCCCGGCTCGATAGGCAATACACCACGTTCGGTAGGCTGATCAAGGGCGCCGATGTCCTGGAAAAAATCGGCGACATTCCAGTCACGAGAAACAGTGCAGGCGAGATGAGCAAGCCGACGAAACGGGTCGTGATCGAGGGCATCAAGATCGTGCCGGCCGACTCGGTGAAGTAGAAATACCATCCATTGTCATGTCGAGCGGAGTCGAGACATCTCTTACTGTTTAATAATGAGAGATTCCTCGACTTCGCTCGGAATGACAAAAGTCACGCTTGTGCAGATGCGCTGTGGCCCTGAGCCAGAGGCAAACCTGGCCAGCGCGGTCGAATGGATCGGTCGTGCGGCGGACGATGGCGCCCAGATCGTCTGCCTGCCGGAGTTATTCCACTCGCAATACTTCTGCCAAACCGAGAATCACGATAATTTTCGCCTCGCTGAAGAAATCCCGGGACCTTCAACGCACAGGCTAAGCAGCGTTGCGCGGGAAAAATCGATCGTGATCATTGCTTCGCTCTTTGAAAAACGCGCCGCTGGTGTTTATCACAACACCGCCGTGATCATCGACACGACTGGCGAAATTCTCGGGAAGTATCGCAAAATGCATATTCCCGACGATCCCGGTTACTATGAAAAATTTTATTTCACACCGGGAGATCTCGGTTTTCAAAGCTGGAAAACGGAGCGCGGAAACATTGGCGTCTGCGTGTGCTGGGATCAATGGTATCCCGAAGCGGCGCGCCTGACCGCCCTCCGGGGCGCCGAAATCCTGTTTTATCCGACCGCCATCGGCTGGCACCCGCGCGAGAAGCGAAAATATGGGGCAGCACAGTTTTCCGCCTGGCAAACAATCATGCGTAGCCACGCGATCGCCAACGGATGTTTCGTGGCCGCCGCCAATCGGATCGGCCATGAAGCAGCGGCAGGCGGAGACGGGATCGAATTTTGGGGACAAAGTTTCATTGCGGCACCGAGTGGCGAAGTTCTTGCGCAAGGCTCTGTCGATCAGGAGGAGGTCGTTTCCGTGGAAGTGGAATGGAAACGCGTCGATGAGCATCGCACGCATTGGCCATTTCTGCGCGACCGTCGCATCGATGCCTATGCTGGAATTCAGGAGCGACTAATCGATTAACGCACGTCATTCGGGCCGCACAGACGGCGAGAGATCTCGCCCAGGCAGGGCGCGCATGCGACTGTTGTGAAGCGCAAATCGCATCTATCATCTCGCAGAGTCAGGCGACATGGGGATTATTTTCGGACACTTGTTAGGTTCCTCGCCGTGCGCGGCTCGGGGATGACTCGAAGCGTTTACTTCGTGCGAAGCAAGGGTGTAATCTTTGCTCATGAACAGAACAGCTCTCTTCAGCATATTTGCGCTCGCGCTCGGGTGTTCAGTTGCCTGGGCCGGCGATCCGACAAAAGCGATCGCCGTCCTGCATCCGTTAGGCGCCAGTAATGT
>QHNB01000322.1:1772-4277 GCA_003217965.1 Verrucomicrobiota bacterium
CAGATGCTTCGGGAAACGCGCATCTCGAGTGGACGGACAAGATGATGAAACTTCTCGGCCCCGACTCCATCGTTGGTCGCGCAGTGATTGTGCACGAAAAAGTAGACGACCTGAAGACACAGCCGACCGGCAATGCCGGCGGGCGTCTCGCCTGCGGCGTAATCGGCGTGGCCAAGCCGTAGTTGATAATGACGGAGCTGCTGACGCTTAGCGAAATTCGCCGCCGAGCCCAGGACGGTTTTGTCATAGCGCGTGTCCATGCGCAGGTCGAGAACGCCTCGGCGAAAATGACCCGCGAGGCGAAACCGTATTGCGAGATTAATCTGGCCGATTCCTGCGATCGAATGACGCTGCGAGTTTGGAGTGATCATCCCGATTATCGGACGTGCGGCGCTTTGCAGGTCGGCGATTTCATCGAGCTTGACGGCGAATTTGCGCAGCACCAGCAGTTCGGTCTGGAGGCAAGAAAATGGAATATTCGTGCGCTTTCGCCGCAGGAGATAACCGATCTGCTTTCCGGACCGGCGGAACTGCGCGAGAGACAAGCATCAGATTACATATTTATCGCGCAGACCATCGCCACAATTGGAGATCCGAGGCTGCGCGCGTTATGCGCGGCTTTTCTCACCGAATTCTCCGATCGATTTCGCCGAACGGCCGCTGCACGCAATTTTCATCACGCACGGCGGGGCGGTCTTGTTGAGCACACTGCGCAAATGATGCGGGTCGCCTTGGCGTTGTCGCCAATTTATCCGCAATTGAATGCCGATTTGCTTCTCGCCGGCATTTTATTCCACGATTCCGGCAAGCTTTGGGAGAATTATTTGCCTGAAGACGGCTTCACCATGGGTTTCGATGAACGGGGAGAACTAATGGGACATATCTCCATCGGCCTCGAGCTGGTCAATTCTCTCTGGCGAAAATTACAGACGGAAGAAGCCGCCCGCACTTGGGAGACTCTGATGCCGCCTTCGGATGATTGCCGACTGCATCTGCTGCACTTGATCGCGGCCCATCACGGTGAGCCCCAGTTCGGATCACCGGTTAGCCCCAAAACGCCAGAAGCAATGGCGCTCCATTACATCGATAATCTCGACGCCCGGCTGGAGATGTTCGCGGCCGGATATCTCACCGCCCGGCCGATTGCCGAGCGAATTTTCGATCGGGTCCGCCCCTTGCCCGGCAATCTGGTGCGGCCGCTCGAGAGATTCTCTGCTCCGGGATCGAACGGAAACAGCAGCCAGCGTCTTGGGTAGCGCACGCGTCTCGCGTGCTCGTGAAAGCGTCCCGCTTTCGCGGACTTAAGACCCATTGCGGCGAGACGCCGCAATGAACACGCGAGACGCGTGCGCTACCCAAGACGTCTTCGCGCTTCGGCGAGATAGCTCTCGTCGATTTCGAAGCCGATGAATTTTCTGACGGCGCACCTTTTTGCGGCGATCGCGGAATTCCCGATCCCGAGAAATGGATCGAGCATCGTCTGGACGCGCGTGATGCCATGCAATTTGATACACCATTCGGCGAGTTGGACCGGGAACGTCGCCGGATGCGGACGCTCTTTTGCCCGGCTTTGGATCGTCTCATATGGGACGAACCAGGTATTGCCGCGGCAACGAAGATCGGCTCCCCTCGTATGCGACCAGCGCGCGATATTTGTTTTGTCTTGGTAGGGAACTCCAAGCGCAAGCCGCTCCACCGGCGTCTGGCCCTCCCGGGTAAGGTGAAAAACATATTCGTGACAATCATTGAGAAATCTTCGTGACCTGATCGGTTTGAAGTGGCCGCGCGAAATGATGTCGCCCGCCTTCTCCTCGATGCTGATCGACTTAACCCAGTGGATGGTATTTTGCAGGACAAAGAAATCGCGCAACTCGAGGAGAAGTTCGTGCGGGAACATAGGATTCGACGGTGCGGCGCCGACGTTCAAGAAAAACGAGCCTTTAACTTTTAGGATGCGCGCGATTTGGGCCGCCCACGTTTTGCACCAAGCCAAGTAGTCAACGCGATTCTGCCGATCAAAAAATTTTCGGTAGCGGACGCCAAGATTGTAAGGCGGCGAAGTGACGACGACATCGACCGACGCGTCCTGCAATCGTGCCATTCCACATATGCAATCCTCTTGATGTAGGCTGAAAGCAGTCATCCCGACCATTCGAAAACCTAAGCAGATTATTACGGGCGTACAACTGCATTCGCAGCGAGCCTGATTGCGAATATGTTTGGAAGGAATGTCGGATAAGCCGTCGAAACTCAAAATTGCCGATCGCGAATTCACATCCCGACTACTCGTCGGCACGGGAAAGTTCTCGTCCAACGATGCAATGCGGGACGCGCTTATCGCCAGTGGCACGGAGATCGTAACGGTAGCGCTGCGGCGGGCCGATCTTTCCGGTACCCACGATCCATTCGCCAATATTCTCGATTTTATCGATCCACAGCGTTTTCTGCTTTTGCCAAATACGAGTGGCGCTCGTGATGCCAAGGATGCAGTGCGGCTGGCCCGGC
>QHNB01000323.1 GCA_003217965.1 Verrucomicrobiota bacterium
TCATCTCTTAAACAGTGGATGTGCCGCGTCGAGCCAAAACTCGCTTCGACATAGGCGATTGGGGGAGAAGGGGGTCGCATCTTAACTCCGAAAGCTTTCGCGAGCAGGCGATTTAACATTTCATTCGCTGGTTACTGGGAGATGCCGCAGCGCCTGACACGCGCGGATCGCAACATTGAGGTAATATTTGCGTATTGTCACACCGCGGAAAAGTCGGACCGGTTTCACTGTGTTGATGAACTGCGCCCCATCTCGCAGGTCGTTTCTAAAATGTGCTTTGGCAGGAGCGGCAGGTACAGTAATTGAAAAATTGATCAAGCAGACCACTTTCGCCGACACTGGAACCGGGCATTCGCCGGGAACATCTGAGGTTACTCAGCTGAGCCTGAGCGAGGCATCCGAGCTGATACGCTCCAGGAGAATCTCATCAGTAGAACTGATGCAGGCATGTCTTAGCCGTATAGAGCGGCTGAACGGCAAGCTGAACGCTTTCATTACGGTAACAGCTGATTCCGCACTTTCGCAGGCGCGCGCAGCTGAAGGGGAGATTCAGCGGGGCAACTGGAAAGGTCCGCTGCACGGGATGCCGATTGCACTGAAGGACCTCATCGACACGGCCGGCGTGCGAACCACCGCGGCGAGCGGCGTATTCAAGGATCGCGTTCCGGCGCAAGACGCCGAGGTTGTTCGCCGGCTGAAAGCTGCCGGGGCGGTGCTCCTCGGCAAATTGAACCTGCAGGAGTTTGCCTACGGCGGTAGTTCGGCCGTCAGTTATTTCGGCCCTGTCCATAATCCCTGGGATCCGGCCTATTGCTCCGGAGGTTCCTCCGGCGGCTCCGCGGCCGCGGTGGCGGCGAGGCTTTGTTACGCTGCCATCGGCACTGATACGGGAGGTTCGATCAGACAGCCGGCGAGCTACTGCGGCATCGTAGGCCTTAAGCCAACTTACGGACACGTGAGCACTTTCGGCGTCACACCTTTGTCCTGGTCGTTAGACCACGTCGGGCCGATGACGCGTACGGTGAAAGACGCCATCCTGGTACTTCAAGTCATTGCCGGCTACGACGCGCATGACACCTCGAGTATCGATGCGCCTGTTCCGGATTACGCCTCGGCTATCAATGGTTCGACCTCTTCGTTACGTCTCGGGATTCCGCGCGCGTTTTTCTACGACGACCTTCATCCAGAGATTCAGGCGGCGATGGAATCTGCTTTCGCGGTTCTGAAAACAATGACTGCATTGCAACTTGATGTCGCGCCGCTTGCGAGCAACGCCACTTACTCGTCCTGGAATGATCCCTACAACGCGGTCTTTACGGCCGAAGCCTACGCTTATCACCAGGAGTTTGTTGCCCGGACTCCTGAACTTTATCAGGCGCCCACTTTAAAAAGGCTACGGACCGGGCAGGAGGTTACCGTAGCCAAATATATTCAGAGCAGGCGCCACTTGGACTACGTTCGGCGTTCCATCGCGCGTGTCTTCGACGACGTGGATCTCCTGATCACGCCCACCGTCCGCATTCCTCCATTTACCATTGCCGATCTCCAGGGCGATCCCGACGCCGCGCGTTCGAAGGAGCTCGCCATGCTCCATAACACCCGACCACTCAACTTTCCCGGTCTGCCGACGATTTCAGTCCCGTGTGGCTTTACCCGCAGTGGGCTACCGATCGGCCTGCAAATCAGCGCGCGACTCGGCGATGAAGAGAGAGCTTGCCGTCTCGCCTATGCTTACGAGCAATCGACGGACTGGCACAAACGTGAACCGAACCTGGGTGGAATTAAGAATTAAGAAGGAAGAGTTAAGAAGTCACTGGCAGCCGGCAGGGCGTCGCTGTAACTGAACAAACAATTCAAGGAAAGGAGCGCAATACGGAGATCAAAAGGAGTGGCGACGGGAAGTTGAGAGTTGAGACCAAAATCGAAAGAAAGACGTTGAGAAGATGGAGATAAAAAGATCCGGATCACAGCCTTCTAACAAAGGGCCAGCGGATTGGTTTACGGGTACCGTGCGCCTTGATCCATTGTTCGAGGCGTCCGAGCCGGCACATGTTCGTGGCGCGAGTGTTACGTTCGAGCCGGGTGCTCGCACCGCTTGTTCAGCGGTGGAACGAGGCGTCACATTCTTCGACACGGCCGAGGCCTACGGCCCGTTTACGAACGAAGAGCTCATCGGTGAGGCGCTCGCTCCGATGCGTGAGCGAGTCGTAATTGCCACCAAGTTTGGATTCAAATTTGGCCCTCAAGGTGAGCAGATTGGACTCGACAGTCGGCCGGAGCACATCAAACAGGTCGCCGACGCTTCGCTGAAACGACTCAGGACCGATGTTATCGATCTCTTCTATCAACACCGCGTCGATCCCGGCGTAGCGATTGAAGATGTTGCCGGCGCGGTGAAAGAGCTGATTCAGGAAGGCAAGGTGAAGCACTTCGGACTTTCCGAGCCAGGAGTGGAAACGATTCGTCGCGCGCACGCCGTTCAGCCGGTCACTGCGCTCCAGAGCGAATATTCTCTGTGGACGAGAGGTCCTGAAGAGGAAGTGCTGCCGACGCTTGAGGAGCTCGGGATCGGTTTTGTTCCATTTAGTCCTCTGGGCAGAGGCTTTCTCACCGGCAAAATGAACGAAAACACTACGTTCGACAGTTCCGACTTGCGCAACACTCTCCCGCGCTTTACTCCGGACGCCCGAAAAGCGAATCAGGCCCTGATTGATCTGCTCGGTAGCATCGCGAAACGGAAGAAGGCGACACCTGCTCAGATCGCACTCGCGTGGCTACTGGCCCAGAAGCTGTGGATTGTTCCAATCCCTGGCACGACAAAACTGAATCGCTTGGAAGAGAATATCGGAGCAGTCGAAATCGAACTTACCGGCGACGATCTGCGCGAGATCGAAACCGCCTCATCAGAAATCAAAGTACACGGAGCTCGGTATCCCGAAAAGCTCGAAGCGATGACCGGGCGCTAAGTCCGAGGTGCGAGCCGCACTCGCGGTTGACCTGCATTAGTGACAAGTGACATATCTCGCAGGAAAGCATGAATGGACCGAATGGGTTGAGCGACATAGAAGGGGCTGATGCCGGACTGGCATTAGCTGCGATGGTAGTAGCGAGTGAGCGCGGGCAGCGAACGAGTTTCAAAGCAAGGAGGCAATTGAAAATCATTTCCTGGATTTCTCATTTCCTTAGACATCTTTTCGGCTCATGAACGCCCTCGCCGAATGGGAGAACTTCTACGTGATTATCGGGTCGTCCGCCGGCGCGCTGATCGGATTGCAGTTCGTCGTCATGACTCTGATCGCCGACAAGAAAGTGGCCACAAGTGAAGCGCTCGGTAGCGCGTTTGGCACGCCGAATATCCTTCATTTCGTCGCTGTACTATTACTCTCAGCGCTCATCAGTGCTCCATGGCACGAGATTGGCGCGGTCGCAGTTCTGTTAGGTTTGGTAGGCTCGAGTGGTTTAATATACGTCGTCATCGTGGTTCGGCGCCTGCGAGTGCAGACTGAATACAAGCCGGTATTCGAGGACTGGTTATTTCATGCCCTACTTCCCTTCGCCGCGTACGCGACACTGATTGTTTCGGCATTCACGGCTCCAGCGCATCTCGCCGAGACTCTCTTTGCGATCGGAGCGGCGGCCTTGCTGCTGCTTTTGGTCGGAATCCATAATGCATGGGATGCCGTCACATACCACGTCTTTGTCAGGAAATACTGACCGCAGAAGCGAAGGCATTACATCGTAAACAGAGAACGGGAGTCGTGCGCGAGCTGATTACGGAGAATCAGCTCGTTTATAATGAAACAATAGTGACAAGTGACCGGCGCCGAGTGAGCGGCGAGCTGATCGAAGACCGAAGATCGGAGATAGAAGTTAGGAGCGAACTCCAGCAATGGCGGATACCGGATAATAGGAAAAAATTCTCGCTTAGTGGATTGCGGCCACCTTGGTCTTCTCGCGACTCAATATTCGCGTCCTCATGTCTTCGACTGACATCACATGAGCGGTTGAT
>QHNB01000324.1 GCA_003217965.1 Verrucomicrobiota bacterium
AGGTGAACATCGACGAGAATCAAAACCTCTCGTTCAAGTTCAACATTCGCGCGATCCCGACGTTGCTTATCTTCAAAAACGGACAGGTCCGTGACCAAGTCACCGGCATGACGAGCAAAAAGGATCTGCTCAGCCGAATCGAAGCACTGAGCTAAGAATGCGCCCGGCGCGGCTCGAACGCGCAACCTACGGCTCCGGAGGCCGTCGCTCTATCCAGTTGAACTACGGGCGCGGCTGAACGCGCAGTATACTGGTTCTCTTTTCAATGACAACCGACGCGGTTGGCAGTTGCTTTCGCGGCGCATCTGCGGAGATTGAACGCCCGCTGAAGGAGCCGCCATGAACCGTATCATCGATGCTATAGAGAAGGATCAGTTCAAACCCGAAATCACCGAATTTCGTGTTGGCGACGGCGTCCGTGTCCATACCCGGGTGGTCGAGGGAGACAAAGAGCGGATCCAGATTTTTGCCGGAATTGTCATCGGGCGGAAAGGGCGCGGTTTAAACGAGACGTTTACCGTGCGGCGAATTTCCTACGGCGAAGGAGTGGAGCGTGTTTTTCCGTTGCATTCGCCTCGGATTGCTCGAATCGAATTAGAGAAACAGGGCAAAACCCGTCGTGCGAAGCTGAATTATCTCCGCACCCGCAAGGGTAAAGAAGCAACTGCGGTCAGGGAATAGATAGCCGTCACCTGGAGGGACAACTAGGCGACATCCGGTACTGTCTCGGGAGATCCTCACCGCCAGCTGGGTTCGGTGTGATATGCTAACGCCCGCGGCCGGATTTTTGACCGTCGTTAATCGACGCTCGGAGAGCGCCCACTACAAAGATCGAAAAATAGCGAGAGATTCCTCGGCTGCGCTCGGAATGACAAAAAGCGTCTGCGCGGCTCGGCACTCTCCGACGTGTAAGCTGTAGCGGCGGTCTCTGACCGTCGTAATAGCGAGAGATTGACTCATTCGCTGCCCGCTCATTCGGCCTGCCCGTTTATGTCGCAGCCGCCCAAGCCGCTCCGTTCCTCGGTCCGAGCCGGACTGGCATTTCGCTCGGAATGACAAAGCGTCTCTGCGGTTCGGGATGATATTCGCGCTGAGATAAATTTTTTCTGCGGAAATCGGCGAAATCTGTGGATAAAATCCGTTCGTGGCGCTGCACTGCGGATTTCGCTACGAGAAAAAACTTCGCGCCCTCGGTGTCGCTCGCATCGCCGGCATTGACGAAGCCGGTCGAGGGGCGCTGGCCGGCCCGGTCGTAGCCGCGGCGGTGATTCTACCGGAAAAATTTCGACACAAAAAACTGAAGGACTCAAAGCAACTCCTACCAGAATTACGCCAGGAAATTTATTACGAGCTGGTGACAAACGAGGATACAACCTGGGCCATCGGGATTGTCGATTCGGTTGAGATTGACGCGATTAATATTCTGCGGGCAACGCACAAGGCGATGCGGCTTGCGCTCGACGCCTTAAGCGCGTTACCCGATCATGTCCTGATTGATGGCCTTCCCGTATTGCCATTTCCCCGGCCGCAAACAGCGATCATCGATGGAGACTGCATCAGCTTGAGCATTGCCGCGGCGAGCGTGATCGCGAAGGTGACGCGCGATGCGATGATGCGTGATTTTTGCGCCCGATTCCCAGAATATTGCTTTAGCCAGCACAAGGGCTACGGCACAGAACTGCAT
>QHNB01000042.1 GCA_003217965.1 Verrucomicrobiota bacterium
CTGGTCACGCGCGATAGCGATCTGCTCGGTGAACTCGCGCAGTTTTCCGCTGCAGCCGTGAATATTTCAGTGACTTCACTCGATGAGACTTTGCAACGCGTTCTCGAACCGCGCACTTCGCCTCCGACTGCGCGACTTGAAGCAATTGCCACGTTGCGGGATGCCGGAGTCCCGGTCGGCGTGATGGTGGCGCCGATTATTCCCGGATTAACCGACCATGAAATGCCGATGGTTCTGGAAGCGTGCGCCAAGGCCGGCGCCCAGTTCGCAGGTTATACCATTGTAAGGTTACCGTTCGCCGTCGCTCCGCTCTTCGAACGCTGGTTGGAGGAGCATTTTCCGGAAAAGAAAGAGAAGGTGTTGTCGCGCATCCGAACCATTCGCGGCGGCGCAAGATTAAACGATCCGCGCTGGGCAACGCGAATTAAAGGCGAGGGCATCTTTGCGGAGCAGATCGGCTCGTTGTTTCAGATGAGTTGCCGCAAGTACGGGATCGGGCCACGACCCGAACTCTCGGCCGAACACTTTCGCGCACCCCGGCGACAATTGCGGTTGTTTGATTAACGAATTGCGAATGCGTGATCGCGTTGCGGACCGAACTTTGGGCGTGCTGCAAATCAGGCGCCAATGAAAACGGTTTTGATGTTAGTGAATTCGCGAATTCCTTCTGCACCAAGTTCACGTCCGAAACCGGATCGCTTGATTCCGCCGAATGGTAACCGCGGGTCGGATGCGACCATCGCGTTCACGAAAACCATGCCGGATTCGAGTTCGCGCGCGAAGAATTCTTGTTCGTCCGCGTCGTTCGTCCAAACGCTGGAGCCAAGGCCAAAGACTGAGTCGTTGGCCAATGTTACCGCCTCGGCCTGATCGTGGACGCGAAACATCAGCGCGACCGGACCGAAGACTTCCTCACGGTAAGCCGGTGCATTTTGGGGGATATCGGTGAGAACGGTCGGTTCATAGAAGTAGCCGGTCCGATCCGCGCACTTTCCACCGGTCAAGATCTTGGCACCGACGGCGACTGACTGCTGAACCTGCCTGTCCACACCACGCAAGATGTTTTTCGTTGCGAGCGGTCCGATCCCCGTTGCTGGATCAAACGGATCACCCATTTTCAAATTCTTAATGCCATCAACGAATCGATTGATGAAGTCAGAATAAATCGCGTCCGCAATGATGAAGCGTTTGGCGGCGATACACGATTGACCAGCATTGATGGTTCGCGCTTTGATTCCGATCGACACCGCCTGATCGAGATTCGCGCTTGGCATAACGATGAAAGGATCGCTGCCGCCGAGCTCCAGCACGCATTTCTTTAGTTCTCGCCCGGCGTTATTCGCGACGGCGCTTCCGGCACGATCGCTGCCAGTTAGCGTGACCGCTTTGATTCGAGGGTCCTTTATTAAGTTTTCCACTCTTTCGTTTTCGATTAGCAGCGTCTGAAAAACTCCGTGTTCGAATCCGGCCTGTCGGAAGATCTGCTCGATGGCGAGGGCGCATTGAGGAACATTCGACGCGTGTTTTAGCAGCGCGACATTACCTGCCATGATTGCCGGCGCCGCAAATCGAAACACCTGCCAGAACGGGAAATTCCACGGCATAATTGCCAGTACGGTTCCGACCGGTTCGTAGCGAACAGAACTACGTCGCGCATCCGAGGCCACGACTTGTTCCCGGAGAAATTCTTCAGCGTGTTCAGCGTAGAAGCGACAGCCGCGCGCGCATTTTTCAATTTCCTCAACAGAGGCACGAAGAATTTTGCCCATCTCTGTGGAAATGATTCGGGCAAATCGTTCGCGGTCGCTTTCCAGAAGATCGGCGACGCGCCGCATTTTTGCCGCACGATCGGCAAATGAAGTCCATCGATGCGCTTGGAATGCTCGAACGCCAGATTGGAGCGCTCGTTCGATCTCGGTATCGGCGTGCGGTTGAAACTGCTGAATTGTTTTGCCCGTCGTCGGGCTTGTCGACGCGATCGCCATCTAAGATTTTATGCGCAGACCGCGCGGGATGAAAACGCGATCGAGAAAGTCAAACGCGAACTGCACCAGTAAAGCCAACAGTGCTGCCGGGACGGCGCCCTCAAGAATCGTCACGTGATCATTGAGATTAAGGCCGCTGATGATCGGTTCTCCCAAACCACCGGCACCGATCAAGGCGGCAAGCGTCGCAGTTCCGATATTGATGACGGCGCTTGTTTTAATGCCGGCCAGGATCGAGCGGGATGCCAGCGGGAGGTAGATTTTCCGTAATCGCTGCCCGCCGGTGAGGCCGAGCACAACAGCCGACTCGCGCAATGGTCGGGAAATGTCCTGCAACCCGCTGGCGGCATTTCGCACGATCGGAAGCAGGCTGTAGAGAAACAAGGCGACGATCGCTGTCCGCACGCTGATTCCGAAAAAGGGCAGGGGTACGAGCAAGGCCAGTAAAGCGAGGGACGGGATCGTTTGGATAATTCCGGTCACGGCTAGAATGACTTGACCAGTTGCGCCGCCGCGACTCGCGATGATGCCAAGGGGCAAGCCGATGAGGATAGCGAGGCCAAGAGACGCGCCGGCAAGCTCGAGGTGGCGAGAAATCCAGCGCCAAAGTTTGTGAGCGAGTGATTCACCGCCCGATTCTGATGGAACGCCGCTATACAACTGGGCAGCTGCGACGTAGCTCTTGGTTCGTTCGGCCTCGGCATTGAGCCGCATCATGCGCGTTTCATCGATCGTACCAGCAAGCTTGTTCAACGCGGCAATTGCCGCTGCCGATGTAGCCTTACGAAACAGGAAAACGGCTTTGTACTGCGGAAAGAATTGCCAATCATCGGTAAGGACGAGGAGGTCATAGTCGGCAATCTTTGCATCGGTGGAATATGCATCCTTGACGTCGATCTCACCGCTGACCAGGCCGGCATACCCGAGGGCGTGCTCGAGACCGACGACATTCGTCCGTGGCAGGCCGTAGCGTGCACTCAACGGTCGCCATCCATCGCGCCGCTCGAGAAACTCGTGGGTCAGGCCGAACTTTAGTTCCGGGTGCCCGCGCAAATCGCTAATACTCTTGATTCCAAGTCGCGCCGCCTTCTCGCGTCGCATGACCAGCGCATATGTGTTGTTAAATCCAAGGTCCCTCGTCATTCCGATGCCTTGCTGCTCGAGCGCGGTTTGAATGTCGGTTTCGGTCGCGCCCCGCTGTTTCAAAATCTCCTCGGCAATAGTCCCGGTGTATTCAGGATAAATATCAATGCCGCCACGTAAGGCTTCCCACAAAATGATCGTTCCACCCATTCCCTGACGATGCTCGGCCCGAACGCCGGCATTCTCACACGCTTGCCTTGCGATCTCCGCCAGCACGTATGATTCGGTGAATTTCTTCGATCCAATCACAACGGAATCGCTTTGCGCGGTTGCGACCGAGGCGATTAGGAGAAGTGCGCTGAGTTTCACGATTGTAGTCCGCCGAGCTGTGCATTAAAGAATTCCGAGACAAAGGGCGTTGCTGGGTGATCGCGCAATTCATCGAATTTGCCTGATTGAATGATGCACCCCGATTGCATCAGAACGACGCGCGAGCCGAGCTTTGCCGCTTCGGCCAAGTCATGGGTCACGAGCAGCACGGTTTGATGGAGCCGGGCGCAAATCGCTTTCAGATCGCGATGCAAGCTTGCACGCACGAGCGGATCGAGGGCGGCAAAGGGCTCATCCAGCAATAACAACTCGGGCGAGAGCATGAGCGCTCGCATCAGACTGACGCGCTGCCGTTGTCCGCCGGAAAGCTCGACTGGATAACGACCAAGCAGATTCTCCGGAAATCTGGTAAGGGCGCAAAGCTCCGCGATGCGCGCTTTGACCTCTTTGCCCGATCTGTCGAGTAAACGTGCCTGGAGAGCGACGTTTCCCTGCGCAGTGAGATGCGGAAACAGTCCGCCGTCCTGGATCACATAACCGACACGGCGGCGAATGCTGGTGATGGTATCCGAGGAGATCGGGGCGCTATCGAAATACATATTTCCTTCGTCAGCGGCGATCAACCCGACAATCAAGCGTAAAATGGTCGATTTGCCGCAACCGCTCGGCCCGATCAGAACCGTGATTTGAGCGCGTTCGAGTTCCAAATCGACATTTGAAACCGCCGTCTCTCTTCCGAAGTGTTTGCTGACGCCGCGAAACTGCACGAGCGGGTTCACGCTCGCTACTTTAAGCTGAATAGAAAAACACCGAAAAGCCGCTTCCGATCGGTCCAGAATTTTTCAAACCGCAGCCCGGCACGATTGGCCAGCGCAATCATCTCTTCCGGGGAATACTTATAGGAGAACTCTGAAATGATGTGCTCACCTCGGGCGAATGTAAAGGTGTGATCCCCGACGCAGACGCTTTGATTAGTCCGACTGATGAGATGCATTTCAATGCGACCGGCTTTCTCGTTGTAAATCGCCCGGTGCTGCCATTGCTCAAGCTCGAAGTCTGCGTCCAGTTCACGATTGGCGCGCGCGAGCAAATTGAGGTTAAAGGCAGCCGTCACACCGGAAGAATCGTTGTAAGCACGCTCCAGAATTGTCTTCGACTTCTTCAGATCCACCCCGATAAGCAATCCGCCGCCCGCCGGTCGAGCCATCGCCTTGATCTTTTTGAGGAAATTGAGTGCGCCGATGGGTTCGAGATTACCAATAGTCGATCCAGGGAAGTAAACGATTTTGCGAGCTGGTACCCGAATCGGGGTCGGTAGTTCGAATGGCTGCAAGTAATCGGTACAGACAGGCAGAATTTCGAGGGTCGGGAAATTCTGGCTGAAGGCGGCAGTGGACTGCGTTAGCTGTTCCTTCGAAATATCGACCGGGACGTAGGCGATTGGCGAATCGAGATTCTCAAGGAGGATGCGCGTTTTTGTTCCTGCCCCGGTTCCGAGGCCAATTAGTTCAATCTTGCTGCCCAGGGTTTCGGCTATTTCCGGTCCCGAATCGCGCAAGATCTGCATCTCCGTCCGCGTGATGTAATATTCCGGCAGGTCGCAAATTTTCGAGAACAAGGCGGCACCGGTTTCATCGTAGAAAAATTTGGGCGGCAATGTGCGCGGGATTTGCGCGAGACCGGCGATGAATTGTTCGCGAAATTCTTCGCTGGCGGGCGCGAGATCGAGCACCGCGATTTTCCGACCACTCATGCCACGTCGCGCGCAAGCCGGATTCCGTTGAACTGCCAGCGTTTTTCCGGC
Organism: Verrucomicrobiota bacterium; assembly: GCA_003217965.1. Classification (GTDB taxonomy): domain Bacteria; phylum Verrucomicrobiota; class Verrucomicrobiia; order Chthoniobacterales; family UBA10450; genus AV69. The sequence goes on from QHNB01000042.1 coordinate 5,203, forward strand.
TGGAAGAAATTCCGATAGGTCGCGCGGATGTGCGATTGCGAAGTCGCACAGGAACCGCCGCGAAGCACGTACTGATTGCACATGAACTTACCGTTATATTCGCCGAGTGCGCCTGGAGCGGCGCGATAACCCGGATAAGGCGAGTACGAACTACGCGTCCATTCCCAGACGTCGCCGAACAACTGCGACAAACCAGCTGCCTTGGTTGGTGCGGGATGAAAACGCTCCGACTCGACAAAGTTCCCCTCGATCGTCTCGCCTTGGGCGACACATTCCCACTCAAACTCGGTCGGCAAACGGGTGCCCGACCAGTTGGCAAAGGCGTCCGCTTCGAAATAGCTGACGTGCGTGACAGGCTCATTTTCATCGACCGGGCGAAAACCTGAAAGTGTGAAGTGCCACCATTCGTCGTCCCGTTTTTCCCAGTAGAGGGGCGCTTCCCAGCGTTGCTCGTTCATGGTCGTCCACCCCAGGGACAACCAGAATTCCGGTCGGCGATATCCATCGTTTTCAATGAAACGCAGATACTCGCCGCAAGTAACCGGTCTCGATGCGAGGGAGAATGGTTGAACCAATGCACGATGCTGCGGGCCTTCGTTGTCGTAAGAGAAGCCGGGGCCGGTATGTCCGATGGTCGCAATCGTCTCCGCGAAATCGATAAAATCCATTGGCGGCGGCGCAGCCGTTTTCTCCGGTGGACGTTTGCGAAAAACGGGATGCAGCGGGTTCTGTGCGAGAACGTGCTTGATATCAGTGATCAGCAATTCCTGATGTTGCTGCTCGTGATGAATGCCGAGGACCACGACCGGTTCGATTTCGTCCAGCAGTTCTTCCGAGGCTGAACTGATAAGATCGTCAATATGACGATCGATATTTTCGCGATAACGGAACGATTCCGCAACGGTGGGGCGCGAGATCAAGCCGCGCAGATCGCGCCGGTGCATGTTTCCGGCAGCGTTATAATAAGAGTTGAAGAGGAATGCGTACTCAGGAATGGCGGGCCGGTAATTTTTTTGCCAGGTCTTGAGCACGAATGTTTCGAAAAACCAACTCGTGTGGGCAAGATGCCATTTCGTCGGGCTGACATCCGGCATCGATTGGACGACACAATCTTCCGGCTCAAGATCACGCGCGAGCAATCTGGAAAAATCGCGCACGTCGTGAAAACGCGCCAGGAGTGCTTCTGCGCGGGACTGCGCCAGAGGCTGCATGGATTTAGCCGCCGTCGCTTGCGACACGTTAACTTTCTTCCGATTCTTGTTCTTCGCGACGCGCCTCGAGCATTTGATCGTGCGCCGCTTCCTCGAGACCTCCGCTGACGAGAGTTTCTCCGAGAGATTCGTCTTCGTTAAATCCGGTACGCGAGGCTCGGTGCGCAGGCGACTCCGGAACGATTTCGCGCTCCTCCTCTGGAACGTCAAGGCCATCTCCCGGTTCTTCTGGCGCGTCGGCCGCGGGTACTCCAAGCAGTTCACGCCGTGCTTGTTCCCAATCGGCATCGGTAAACTCATCCGGGTTTCGTTCGTCAATCATGGCAATCTCGCGGGCACGCTTCTCCACCATGTCCGGCGATGGGGCACCAAGGCCGTCTCCATGAACCGATATTTTTCCGTAAGCCGGACGCCGATCTTCCGTCATCATATTGAATACGAAATAAGGATGCAGGTTGTGCGCATGAGTAAGGAGAAAATGTCCAGGTGTGAATTGAGCGAATATCAGTATTTGGCCTACTAACAAACCACAACCCAGTGATTTCCGCACGAGATAATGTTTTGACTCGAGACAACGGAGAGCAGGTCGCTTTTACTGAATATGGCGATCCGCGCGGTGAACCGGTTATTTTCTGTCATGGCTGGCCGAGTTCGCGCACGATGGCAGAGCTGACCGATGATGCTGCACGGGAATTGCATGTTCGCATCATCTCACCAGATCGCCCTGGCATTGCCGATTCGACTCTGGTTGCGGGGCGGAAGCTGTTGGATTGGCCGCCGTTAGTGCGCGAGCTAACGAATTTCCTGGGCATGGAGAAGTTTCGGATCCTCGCCATCTCTGGCGGCGCTCCGTATGCCTATGCCACGGCTTGGGCAATGCCGGAACGCGTACTCGCCGTGGCGGTGGTGAGTGGCGCCCCAGATATCGCAGAGTTGAGTGATCATAGTGGATTGCTCGGTCTCTATCGATTGATGCTTTCCGCTTATCGAAAGTTCCCCCGCCTATCACGATGGTCATTCCGCTTTGTACGGCCTCTTCTTTCCCTTCGACCACCGCGGCACAGCCGAACAGCTTTGCTGAAGTTGCTCCAACCATGTGATGCCATCGCCTTGCGCGACGACCGCGCCTTTGACGCGTGCTTCGAAAGCCAGCGCCGCGCCTGGGAAGCTTCCGCCGATGGGGTGCTGGCGGACGCGGAAATTTATGCGCAGCCGTGGGGATTCTCGCTCGAGGAAATACGGGTGCCGGTCCGGTTGTGGCATGGAAACTCCGACCGGAGTTTTTCTGCCGCCGTCGCTCGCGAGACGGCGGCGAAGATTCCTAACTGTCGCGCCCGCTTTATCGATGACGCCGGCCACTATTCCACGCCCATTCGTTACATGCGCGACATTCTCGCTGATCTGTTGGCGACATAAAAATCAAATGCGCCGGGTCGAGGCGTAGGCAAGACTGTACGGTGGAAGATTTCACAGCGGGTACAATTACAAGCCAGCCGGTTCGGCGGCAGTCCACTCTCGGCCGTGAGTGGGACGCGCGCGTGCGTCAACTGGTGGCAGAGTTTGGCGCGGGACACTCGCCGGAATTGATCGAGGAAATGATCGTGACGGCGTTGAAAATGGCCCGCGATCGAATGGGAATAGCAGATTTGAAGCTAATCGCGCGCTCGCGGCGGAATTTGCTCGGCGCATGGTTGAACATGAATTCATGATCATCACCGGCGGAGGTGATGGGATTATGGGGGCAGCTCAGCGCGGTGCCGGACGGGAGATGAGTTTCGGCCTAAATATTCGGCTGCCGTTTGAGCAGCGCGCAAACGAGACAATTGAAGGCGATAAGAAGCTAATCAACTTCAACTACTTCTTCACTCGGAAGTTAAATTTCGTGAAAGAGACGCACGCGATCGCATTGTTTCCGGGAGGATTCGGCACGCTCGATGAGACTTTCGAGGTGCTCACGTTGATGCAGACCGGTAAAGCGCGTCTCATTCCGGTGGTGTTGCTCGATAAACCCGACGGCGGTTACTGGGAAACCTGGATGGAATTCTTGAGCGATCATCTATTCAAGCTGGGTTTCATTTCAGCGGACGATTTCTATTTTTTCAAAATCATGCATAGCGTCGATGCGGCGGTTGACGAGATCACGGGCTTTTACCGCGTTTATCATTCGGCACGTTGGGTCGGTGAGCAGCTGGTTTTGCGTTTGGCTCATCCTCTTTCAGAAGCGCGAATCGCGGAGTTAAACGAACAATTTTCCGACATTCTCCGTCACGGGGCGATTGTCCAAGGCGAGGCGTTGATTCAGGAGATGAATGAGCCCGAGATCGTGGCTCTTCCGCGACTTGTTTTCACGCCTCACCGGCGCAGCTTCGGCCGATTCCGTCAGCTGATTGACGCGATCAACTGTGCGGATTGAACGTCAATAATTTTCCTAGGGGAGCTCGGTCGAAAAATTGTGGTTGCGCATCATCGGAAGCTTAGCCGCAACTAAAACGTGATAGGCCGATTCACCGAAACGCCCGGGCGATTGAGGTCAATCGCCCCTACCTCAGTTTTTGCGCTGGGGACAGCGCGCGCTCCAGCACGCAGGCGTTGTAGCTGCCGCCGTCATTGGCGGCAGAAACGAAACCGGAGAGCGCGGCTTTTAGCGTCCGCTGGCTCAGCGGATAAAGCGGGCGCAACAGCAGACGGAAACCCCTGGTTGGAACAGTCCACCGGCGCGCCCGGGCGAGTCCGAGCTGAACTGGCAAGGTCAATTCGGAAAACCTTTCGGCGTCGATCAGCCTACCTCTAGGTCGTTCCGTTCTTCTTTGCGATCTCCCGGTCCACGCGCAGTTTGTGTTCCATCATTTGATCAAAGGAGAAATGTGCGCGGGCCAGCAGTAGGCCGTTTTCGGCCCACCGTGCCGCCAATTCCCGGTTGCCGATTAACTGGATAATCGCGGCCGCCATTTCTTCAGACGAGCCGGGCGAAACCAGCAATCCATGCTCTCGGTCACGAATCACCTCCGCAATATCCCCGACCCGAGTTGCCACCACGGGACGGCCACAAGCGAGAGCTTCCCGCAAAACGATCGGCGACGCCTCCGTGCCGATTGAGGCGATCACGACTAAATCAGACGCCGCGAGAATATCCGGAATATCCCAGCGGTACCCAAGCATGAGAACGCGCTCGGATAGCCCGTATCGATTAATCGCTTCGCGCAAACGCACCCCGAGTTTACGTGCGCCGGTTCCTTCGCCGACAAATACGAAGCGGGCTTCGGGATATTGTTGCAAAACGGTCCGGGCCGCTTCCACCAAGGTAAGTTGGCCTTTGTCTGGTCGAATCATACCGATGTTGACGATCACGGGCACGTCCGCCGGAATGTCAATTTCCGAGCGGAATTTTTGTTTGTCTCGGTTCGGATGAAAGCGCGACAAGTCGACAGCTGACCCGATCACTTCAATTTTTTCGGAAGGGATTCCGTTTTCTTCCACCAGCTGCCGCTTAATGACTGGCGCGTCGGCCACAATCCGTGAGCAGCCATGGCGAAAGACAAACGCGCGATTGGCGCCCCCAATCGGATCCGTAATGCAGCGGGAACGTGTCACCGGAATTCCCGACCAATACAACGGCAGGGCAAGCCAATGATCTTTCGAGCTGAATGTCTTGATCAGAGCGATGCGGTGCCGTCGGCAAAATTGCCAGAGATGAAAAGAGGTGAGCGGATCAAAACGCCTCGCCATAGCGAAAGGCACAATTCGTGTGCCGACTTCCTGAGCCTTGCCGAAAACTTGGCTGCGTGGGTCACATCCGAACCACGCCTCGTGCCCATGGCCGTTCAGCCAGTTCACTTCGAGACAGGTGCGGTATTCCTGCCCACCCCAGCTGCGGCTACTTTCGAGGAAAAGAAAGTTCACCTTGCCGCCTGCGGCTGCGCTGCGTCCCCGCGCTTCTCGACAATATAATCGTGAATCGTATTCACGCTGCGCAGGACCTTTGTGGCGACTTCCGAGTTTGGCAAGCTCACGCCAAAGTTCTTTTCCAGACCGACAGCCAGCTCGAGCGCATCAATGGAATCCAGGCCAATGCCCTCCGGCCCAAACAGCGGAGCGTCGTCCGCAATCTGATCCGTCGTGATCTGGAGCATCAGGTTCGTGATCATCATCTCTTTGATACGCGTGCGTAAGTCAGCGTCGACCATAAAAAAGCGCCGCGACCTTCCCGCAAAGGCAGGGAAACGTCAACGCTCTGGTTTTGCCCAGGCGCCGGTTCAGAGTTCTGAGGACCCGCGCGCTCTCCGTCTGGTGTTCGGAATCAAGGACCGGAGCGAAGGGGCCTTCGTTCTGCGGGAATTCTTATCGCCTCGGCTTAAACGCGATCCGCGCGATCGCCTGGCGCGCTCGATTGATTTGGATCTGGCCGCGCCGCGGTTTCGGGCACGCTCGGCTCCGTGCGGGGAACATTGGCCTGGGCCGGCCGGACAGTTGGTTCCTCAGTTTTCCCAGCTTTATTTAGCTCATCCGTAAATTCGTCTTTCGCCTTTTGAAATTCGCGAACGGCCTGCCCCATTCCGCGAGCCAGCTCGGGCAATTTCTTTGCACCGAAGAGAACTAGAATGATGAGCAGGATAACGATTAAATCCGGACCCGCCAGATTCATGAAGCTCGCAAGCAAGCTCATATATGACTGAAGATCAGGCTATGCGGTAAAGTTGCAAGGTAAATCGAAGCGACGAGCTCCCTTATTCGTCGCCCAGTTGCAAGCTAGTCTCGCCTAGGGGCAAGTGTTGTTGGTAATGAGACGTGTTTGCCGCAAGCGACTCGCATTGGCCCCACGAACGTTACGAGCCACTGAGACTTATCTCGGTAACAGCCAATCGTAAGCTTTATAAACGTCCGCCATAATCGTGCCTTCGATCGGCGAGTTGTGGTAAGCGCCGGGCAAATTAATCATGCGTTTTTCGCCGGCAAAAGCGTCGAAGACCAGACGTTGAAACTTGGGTAGGACTATTTCATCTCTCTCGGCCAAAATGAAAAGGCCGGGAGCCTGAGTCCGCTTTGCGTTTTCCAGACTGTCGAGTTCACGCGGAAGTTCCAGAGCGACCGGACCAGCCAGCACCCAGAGATTCCACCACCCGAAATGACGCAGAATGATCTGCCGCAAAGGCGGGGGATTGTGAAGAACGATTCCGTGGACGGCACGATGTGCTGCTACGTGGAGCGCGACCGTTGCACCCAGGCTAGTCCCGAAAACAATGATCGGCCTGGTGCCAGCTTTACTCTGCAGCGCATCGAATGCGGCGAGCGCGGCGCTTGGTATCTGCTTCAATCTCGCTGGGCCGGAGCTTCCACCAAAACCAGGATAGTTTACAGCCCAGACCTCAACCGCGCGATCATTCCACGTCTCCGCCTCTAATGCCGCCCAAAGTTCGGCGCGATCAGCATTCCCGTAAAAACGCAGAATATAAGCATCGATTTTATTGTTTTGGCGCGCGCGATGCGACGCGGCCGTCCAGATTTCCAGCTCGCCAGCTTGAAATGGAATGGACTGGCGAATCGCGCTACCAGGATTGATCGGCGCAGTGCTTGGAAACAAAATAAGCCGATCGGCCAAACGACCTGAAAAAATCACGAAAAGGTAAATGGCGGCGGCGAGCAGAGCGATACGCCGCGAGCCCGTCATCATTCAATCAACCGCATATCGATGCTCCATTCCTAAGTGGAGCAGGCGAAACGATTACACGTCGTAATACATCGTGAACTCGTAGGGATGCGGTCGCAGACGCAGTGAATCATATTCTTTTTGTTTCATCTCCAGCCAGTTCGCGATGAAATCGGAGGTAAAAACATCGCCTTTGAGTAGGAAGGCATGATCATTTTCCAACGCCTCGATTGCGCCACGCAGCGAATCCGGCACGCTCGGGACGTTTGCCAATTCCTCGGGCGGCAGATCGTAGAGGTTTTTATCGAGCGGATCGCCCGGATCGATGCGGTTTTGGATTCCATCTAGGCCGGCCAGCACTAATGCGGCGAACGCCAGGTAAGGATTGGCAGCAGAATCGGGTGTGCGGAACTCGATCCGCTTCGATTTCGGGTTAGCTGAATAGGTCGGAATGCGAATGGCGGCGGAGCGATTGCGGGCTGAATAAGCGAGATTAACCGGCGCTTCAAAACCCGGAACGAGGCGTTTGTAGCTATTCGTCGTCGGATTAGTGATGCAGGTTAGCGCAGGCGCGTGTTTTAGAATTCCGCCGATGAAAAACAAGGCCAGGTCACTTAGTCCGGCGTAGCCGTTGCCGGCAAAAAGTGGTTTGTCACCGTTCCAAAGCGACATGTGCGTATGCATACCGCTGCCGTTGTCGGCGTAGAGCGGTTTCGGCATGAAGGTGACGGTTTTACCATGCCGTTTCGCGACGTTGCGCACGATGTACTTGTAGTACTGCATCCAGTCGCCCATCTGTTTCATTGCCGCGAAGCGAATGTCGATCTCGGCCTGGCCCGCGGTGGCGACTTCGTGATGTTGTCGTTCAATGGCGATACCGGCTTTTTCTAATTCGAGACACATTTCGTTACGGATGTCTTGCAGTGTGTCCGCCGGCGGAACCGGGAAATAACCTTCCTTCGCTCGAATTTTGTAACCGAGGTTTGGGAACTCCTCGCGCGCACTGTTCCAATGAGCTTCCGCACTTTCGACGCAATGAAATGACATGTTGCCGGTGTAATTGAACCGGACATCGTCGAAGATGAAGAACTCCGCTTCCGGCCCGAAGTAGGCGGTGTCAGCGATACCTGTGCTCCTGAGGTAAGCATCCGCTTTTTCAACGATGCCGCGCGGATCGCGATCGTAGGGCTCGCGCGTAATCGGGTCGACAATGGTGCAAATCAACGAAAGCGTCGGCTCCGCATTAAAAATATCGATCCAGGCTGTCGCCGGATCGGGAATGACGAGCATGTCGGAAGCATTGATCACCTTCCAACCGCGAATGCTCGACCCATCGAACCCGAGCCCATCCGTGAAAATATCTTCGTTGTATTCGGTGAGTGTGGTCGTGAAATGCTGCCACGTGCCGGGCAGATCGGTGAATTTAAAATCCACGAGTTTGACTTCGTGATCTTTGATCATTTTGGAAACGTCGGGAGCGGTCTTTTTATCTTTAGCCATTGGAATGCGGTTGAAGGTTGAAGTTGAAAAACAACGCGGGCGACTCGACCGGCCAGAGAAATTGCCGGCGAATGTTCGATAGCACGATCAGACAGCTTTTTCGCCGATCTCTTCCGTTCGGATGCGAACGGCATGTTCCACCGGGAGCACGAAAACTTTGCCATCGCCGATCTTGCCCGTTTTGGCGGCGCTCACGACTACGCTGACCGCTTTCTCGACCATGTCATCGGCCAGCACAACCTCGACTTTGACTTTGGGCAGGAAATCAACGGTGTATTCGCTCCCACGGTAAATTTCCGTGTGCCCCTTCTGACGCCCGAATCCCTTGACCTCGGTGACGGTCATTCCTTCGATCCCAAGCTCGGCCAGGGCCTCCTTCACTTCCTCGAGTTTGAATGGCTTGATAATGGCTTCGAGCTTTTTCATTGAAGGTAAACTTGCGTCCGCCTGGCGTTTTGCAATCCCAAAGCTGATCGCGGCACGCGCTCTCATAGCAACGGGCTGACGCGCTGGCAACACTCATTTTTTCATCAATT
>QHNB01000043.1 GCA_003217965.1 Verrucomicrobiota bacterium
TTTTCATTGTGCGGATTTCATTCCCTTACCTCGCGCTATCGCGTCCTCCTCTCCCTGAGGGAGAGGATTGAGGTGAGGGTCTTCACGTTTATCGCCACAACGAGCGATCGGAATCAATCGAATAGATGATCGCATTTAACACGCCATCAAGGTTCGTGAGGATGTCCGCATTATCAAAACGCAGAGTCCGAATTCCCTGCTCGTACAGTTCGATTTCTCGATCCAAGTCACGCTCCCGCTGAAGACGGCCGGCATGACCGGAACCATCCAGCTCGATGGCCAGCTTTGCTTCATGGCAGTAGAAATCGATAACTCGACTGCCGAGAGTGTGTTGCCGGCGGAACTTTAGACCGGCAACTTGCCGATTCCGCAAAGCCGACCAGAGCCGCTTTTCAGCATCGGTCGCACGTTTTCGAAATTTGCGCGCGTGCTGAACGCTCACGCCCTCACCTTAATCCTCTCCCTGAGGGAGAGGAAATCCCGGAAACAATTGTCACAAGTTTCAATGCCGTAATTGCAATATCGATTGCTTGAGGGGTGCGGCGGATGCTTTGAAATTTTCATCGCGAGTTGATTTACGGCAGATGCTGATCCAGCATCGCCGCCGTGTTAAAATTTCTTGGCAAATATAGCGAGACTGGTCTGCTCCTCCTGCGAGCGAGCATAGGACTGATTTTCATTTTGGTTTGCGCGCCGGTTCTATTCGCCGGGCAACATCGCTGGGCTCAATTCGGCACCGCGATGCGGGTTTTCAACTTTCATTCCCATCTGGAATGGTGGGGATTTTTCGGCGCCTTGGCCGCTTGCGTCGGCGGAATTTTAATTGTGCTGGGTCTCGCTTTCCGTCTCGGCATTCTCCTCGCCTTCGTTATCGCGCTGGTGAACGCAATTAGCGTCGCGCGCTATGTTCCCGGACTTTATCCCATGCTCATTCCGGTCGAAATTGCTGTGATCCTGGTCTGCCTCGCGTTCATCGGGCCGGGGAAATATAGCGTCGATAAAAGTTAAGTTTTGTTCTCTTCCGGTTTGGGTTTTACCAGCAACGGCGGCAGGTCGGCCTGCTTGATCAGTGCCGTCACTTTGGGGAGATCCTCTTTCTGAATCTGCGCCCACTTTTGCAGCTGGGTATCGAGCCGTCCGCTCAGCAACCCGAAAACGTCCATTTGCGGCTTCGTTGGTTCCCGATCGCCGCCATCGATCGAATGACTGAAGGTGTCGAACTGTTCGTTCAGCACCACCGGGAAAGCGAGGCTTCCTTCCGACCCCTTTAGATTCACCTGAATGAGCTGCTGCTCGACTTCGCTCATCCGACGCTCCATCTCGTCGGCTGCGGCAAGGGCGGGTTTTACGCGCTCCTCTTTGTCGAACTTGGCGTGGAGCGCTTTAATTTGCGATTTGAGGTCCCGGATTTCGTTGATTGCTTGATGCAATTGGGAAATGCGATCGGTGACCTGTTGAGAAAGGACGAATTGTTTTTGCACCGCATCCTCCTGACCTTTGGTGCGCGGATCGATTGCCAAATGCAGCGTCGCTGTCTGCGTTTTCCCATTCGCCGTTAGTTTGACTTGGTAATCACCGGGAAGCGCCAAAGGGCCGTGCGGCCCTGATCCCCCGTAAAAGGCGCCCGGCGTCTGAATCGGATCGTTGTAACGCAGGTTCCAAGCGTAACGATTCATTCCCTCGTTCGCCGGAATTGTTTTCTCTTCTTTGACGCGATCCGGCCATTCCGGCGGCTGCTCGAATTCTTTCGTTTCTTTGCTGGAAAGATGCCGCACCAGTTTCCCTTGCGCATCGTAAATGTCGATCGTCACCTCGTCTTTCGGTGTCGTCTTAAAATAGTAATCAATGATCGCGCCGGGTGGGGGATTTTCGCCCGCCGGTTGGCGCTTATCGACCTCTTCCGGATAATGCAATCGAAACGCCGTCTGCGGTTCAAACAATGTCATATCGGTCGCCGCGCTCTGGACATTGATCTGGCGCAGCGGCGTCACGTTATCGAGTACCCAAAAGGAACGTCCGTGAGTCGCCGCGACCAGGTCGTCGTCTTTTACGACCAGATCGTGAATGGGCGACTGCGGCAAATTCAACTGCAACGGTTGCCAATGCCCCCCGTCATCAAGCGACACGTAAACCCCAAGCTCAGTCCCGGCGTAAAGCAACCCTTTGCGCTTCGGATCTTCGCGCACGCTGTGTACGTAGGCGCCATCGGGAATTCCGGTAGCGATGGGGTGCCACGATTTTCCGAGATCGGTTGTTCTGAAGATGTAGGGCTTAAAATCATCAAGCCGATGACGATCGACTGCGACGCAGGCGGCATTCGCGTCGTGCGGCGACGGATCAATAATGCTGACTGTGCTCCACTCCGGCATCTTCGGGGTCACATTGGCCCAGTGTTGGCCATCGTCCCTGGAAACCTGAACCAGGCCATCATCGGTGCCGGCCCAAATTGTTCCTGTTGTTTCGTGTCAGATCCGGGCTGATTTGGTTCCAGGTCAGGCCGTGATCGGTTGATTTGAAAACGCATTCCGCCCCGGTGTAGAGCACGTCGGGATTGTGCGGCGAGAGAAGAAGGGGTGCGACCCATTGAAAGCGGTGCGTGAGATCGACCGCGCCGTGACCCGCATTATCCATTGGCCAAACGCTTACATCCTGTCCGTCTTCTTTATTCTTATCGTAGCGAACAATGTAGCCTTCGCTGTTCGAATAGATCACGTGCCAGTCGCGCGGATCGGGGACGACAAAGCCGCATTCTCCACCGCCGGCGACGAACCAATTCTCGCGCCCGATTACACCGGAGTCCCCGCGGCTGGCGATGCCGACATTCGAATTATCCTGTTGTGCGCCGTAAATGTGATAGGGAAAGGCGTTGTCGACCGCGACGTGATAAAACTGCGCCGTCGGCTGATTATTTTGCGTGGTCCAGGTCTTGCCGCCGTCCATCGAAATGCTTGCGCCTCCGTCATTCGCGTTGCCGATACGATTTGCGTTTTGCGGATCAATCCAGAGACCGTGATGATCGCCGTGACGGGCCGGAAGCAGATTAAATGTTTTTGCTCCATCAACTGACTTGAACGCGCCTGTATTCAACACATAAACGGTGTCGGCCGATGTTGGGTCAGCGTAAATCTTGCTGAAATACCAGGCCCGCTGGCGAAAACGGCCGTCGTCGTTCACCTTTGTCCATTTCTCGCCGCCGTCTTCTGAGCGATAAATACCGCCCTCTTTTGCTTCGATGATGGCGTAAACTCGATTGGAATCAGCGCCGGAAACAGCAATGCCAATTTTGCCGAGAATGCCTTCAGGCAATCCATTTCCCGTTAATTGTTTCCAAGTAACCCCGTTGTCTTCTGATTTGTAGAGACCACTCCCCGGCCCGCCGCTCGAAAAAAACCAGGGCTGGCGGCGGGCCTGCCATAAAGACGCGAACATCACATTTGGATTATGTGGATCGAAAACGATGTCGATACCACCAGTGTTCTCGTCTTTCCCGATTTGCCGCGTATCCCGCAGCCCGATGTTTTTCCAGTTCTTCCCGCCATCGACTGATTTATAAACGCCGGTGCCGTAGGTGGTATTGCCTCGAATGGCAGCTTCGCCCGTGCCGACGTAAATCGTATTGTGGTCCGATGGCGCTACTGCAATCGCGCCAATGGAGGAAATGTCCTGCTTGTCGAATAGCGGGATCCAATTCGCGCCGCCGTCCGTAGTTTTCCAAACTCCGCCTGCAACCGCGCCGAAATACCATGTATTCGGTTCGCCCAAAACCCCTTCGATGGCGAGCGCGCGACCGCCTCGAAACGGACCAACCTGTCGCCAGCGCATGCCGCTGAAAAGTTTCGGATCAACTTGCGGCGCCGGGGCGGGCGAAACCGCTGGAGAGGGAGATGGTGCGGCTGAAATGGTTCCGCCAAAAATGATGAAAGCGAAGGCAGCGAAATTAGCTGCGAACCGCAACGAAGGGCGGAAGATCATGGCGCGTAAACTCCAAGAGGTCTGCGCCCGTTTCAACTACAATCGGAGTGATTGGGAAATCAGGAGGAACGCGCCGGAACGGGAGGCTGAACGGATGGAGGAATCGGAGGCGCTGCCATTTTCAATCCGCCTTTTTCGATTTGCTCGAGGATCGATTCAACCGGGACTGGCCGGTTCATTTTTAGGCCAGATGGACCCTCCAAATTTGCCGCTCCGCGCTTTTTCTTTACCTGATCGATTTGCTGCCGCATACGTGCTTTGCTGGCACAGTAGAGCATCGCCGTTTCTTCTGTGATCTGTTCATTTTCAAAGGCGGCTACCAGTTTCTGATCGAACGAGTGCCATCCGAGCGTGGTGCCGGACTCAATGATTTCATGAAAAGTTTTGTTCTCCGATTCGCCATAAGCGATGACTTCGCGCGTGCGCAAACTGCTGCCCATTACTTCCGTAATGAGGAGACGTCCTCCGCCAATTTTCGAGACCAATCGCTGACTGACGACATAACGGATTGTTTCTGCCAGACGCTGACGTAACTGCTGCTCTTCCTCACGACTGAACATGCCGAGAATTCGGTTGATTGTCTGGCCCGCATTAATGGTGTGCAGCGTACTATAAACAATGTGTCCCGTCTCCGAGGCTGACATTGCAATCTCCAGTGATTCACGATCGCGAATTTCGCCGACCAGAATCACTTTGGGTGCTTGGCGCATGGCGGCACGGAGTCCGCTGGCAAAGGTTGGAAAGTCATTCCCAAGTTCTCGCTGGCTCATGGCTGCCCGACGATGTGGATGCCGATATTCGATAGGATCCTCCAGCGTCACGATATGAATTTCCTGTGTCGCATTCAGCTCGTTGAGCATCGCTGCGAGTGTGGTCGTTTTTCCGCTGCCCGTTCCACCCGTGACCAAAATGATGCCATTTTTTTCTTTGAGCATTTCGCGGAAAACCGGGGGCAATCCGAGTGAGTCGATCGTCGGAATTTCCGAGGACAATTTGCGCATGACAATACCGTGGCGGCTGCACTGCCGAAAAACGTTCACCCGAAACCGGGCTACGTTCTCAATGGCATAGCTGCAGTCACAAGCGCCAGCCTCGGCAAAATCGCGTAGCAATCGCTCTTTACCGGCGATGACATGCTGTGCGATTCGCTCGATCAGCGGCTCATCAAGCATTCCCGTTGCCGTGTCGATAGGGAACTCGGTAAGCTGCCCGTGCACTTCGACCAAGGGCGGCCGGCCGCAAAGGAAGAGCAAATCGGAAACCCCATCGCTGGTTTGCAACATCGCGGTAAGAAGCGCGTCGATCGTCGCCTTATCCATGCGCGCGAACGAAGCTAGGACCGTGCCTCCGGCTCCAGCAGTCGTTTATCAGTATTGTTTCATTGTCGCTGACGCCGCACGCAAATAGCCGGTTACGGCTCTCTGATCTGACGCTGTTAGATTCGCTCGCCCAGCCATGCGCGCGACCAGGTGCGGCCATTCGGCGCTCGAATGCTTGCCGACTGAGGGCAAAGTATGACATTCGAGGCAACGCGAAACAAAAACCTCACGCCCCATCGAGAGTTCCTGTGCGCTGAGGCGGTCGAGGCGCGCACTCGCAATCAGGGAGGGGGAGACGGCTGGAGGGGGAGCGAAGTCACTTGTCGCGCACGCCCCCAGAAACAGCGAAATCACAACCATGAGCAGCGGAAGGCGATGTCTCATAACGCCACGCCGAAGATGAGGCGAATCTGGTAATCGGGTTCACTCGCCGTATCTGTCACCTGAGCCAGCCCGGTCACGGTTGCGAACCAGCGATTGCCCCGATACGAAAAATTTGGCCCGACAAAAAAGTTGTGATCGGACTTGGCGGATTTCCAATCCGGGAGCACGATTTCGTATAAAGTTTCCGCACCTACAGATAAGCGCGGTGCGAGTTCATAGCTGGCGCCAAAAACTTGTTGCAACTCGCCGGCATGTTCGCGCAAACCTTCGCCATCCCATTCGGCCTCAAGCGTAAAATTGTAAGCGAGAATAAGTGGTCCGAAATTTTTCTGCGCGATCAATTTTGTTTCCGATTCAATGACGCGACGGCCCGCGCTCAGTTCTTGGTAAACGGAAATGCCAATTGGATCGCCTGCTGGGTTGCTGAAATTGTAGATTGTTTCCAGCGATGCGCTGTCGTAATGCGTGCCACGGTTGTCGCCCTTTTGAACGTCACTCCAGTTCGCGAAGTAAATGCTGGCTTGCAGTCGATCGGTGATGCCGAACTCGAGTTCATGCCGAAAGTCTGTCTCGCCAAACCCGCGCTCGGCGAACCTGGCGGTCACATAGTTCTCCAGCTCGAAGGTCCCAGCCGGGGTCGTTGGCGCCTCATATAAATAGGTAAAGTGCCGGGTGCCAGCGAAGCAGGGCTGGCAAAATGCAATCACGGCGAGCCCGCAAAGAACGGATCGCTGCATGGCGCGTCCAGTAGAGGAAATCGCTCAGCGAGCTGCGACCGGCAGCCGTTTGATCAATCCGGTGTTAATGCGCGATTGCGCTGGTGGCTTCAATGGCTCGGTTGCCGGTGATGAAGGGGCCCCGAAACGCCGGGCGGCAAAATAAGAGCCGATGACCAGGACCGCAGCGAGCAATTGTGCAATGATCGTCTCGTAGGTAGGGAAGACGGCAAACCACAGGTTCAGCCAGGGAGGAATCAAATTCGCCAGAGACTGGATAGGTGTGGTCGGTAGCCAATGGGCAAGTTGCATCTCCTGCGCCTGCTCACCCACCATCACCAGGAGGACTACCCCGAGCAGAACTCCGGTTGTAATCAACATCTTGCGATAAGGGAGGCGCTGCTGGAGCACGAACGTTAGCACAGCGACGACAGCCGAGAGGGCGAGGCCGAGCAATGTTCCTTTTAAAACAACTCCGCCGCCTAAGCGGAGATTATAGCTCTGTAGAAAGAGTACGACCTCAAATCCTTCACGATAGAGCGAGGTGAAACCGAGCAGGATCAGCCCCCACCGGAGATGCCCTGCCGAGGCCCCGGCCATCCCACCATTATCGATCAGCGATTTTCGTCTTCGATTGTGAGCACGAATCCAGCCTCCCCAGTAAATTTTGTGAAAGAACCAGTTCATGATCACGAGCAAGACAATGACAGCGAGAAGACCAGTCGCCGCTTGCAAATCCAGAGCCGGTACGCTTTCGGTCAATTGGCTCATGATCCCGACTGCGATGCACCACGTCAGGAGAGTGGCGAAAAAGGCAAAGCCGGCTCCAACGGCAACTGGCCGGCGATAAGCACGCCTTGCGCCGGTCATGCTTGCTGTGATTGCCGCCAGGACCAGAATACACTCCAGACCCTCGCGAAACACCAATACCGCGATGTCCAAAGCAGCGACGGTTGGATTCGTGCGCGCTCCCAATGGATCGGGTGCGCCTTGAGCAGCGATTCCCTGCCAGACCAGAAATGCGATCACGCAAAGCGCCGAGATGAGAAGGGCGACACGAGCCCCAACGGACCAAATAGCGGTTCGTGAAGTGCTACTCATTCGCTATGATGAACCATTACCATAACCATAAACTCAATGCTGCCGGTGGGTTGCCATTTTTTAGCGGCGAATTGTTCTTTGGGGTCTGATTGTGATTTTGCTCCTACGTCGTAAATTTGCCTTATGAAGCCCCGGGACGGTTTCACTCTATTTGAACTCATAATCGCGGTTTTTATTCTGGTCCTTTTGCTCGGCTTGGCGGTGCCTAGTCTTTCCGGAGTCTTGGCCGATAAGCGACTGCACCGCTCCCTCGATCGGTTCAATACTTTGGTGCGCGAAGCGCACGAACGGAGTCTGGCGGAGCACCGGGCTTATTTAATCGTCTGGGGAGATCAAGCGGTGTCGCTCAGGCCAGCTATCTTTTTGAAGACGGAAGAGCGTGTGCCAATCGACAGCGTACCGGTGTCGAAGGCCGACAAATGGCAGGTCGAATTCCCTGCAGCGCTAACAAAAAAGACGTTACCGGAATGGATTTTTTGGGAATCAGGTGTGTGCGAGCCGTTGCGAGTCACATTTGCCGGCCGTGATGGATTGTGGGCGGCAGAGTATTCTCCCTTGAGCGCGCTCTCGGAAATTGTTGCTTATGCGCCGCGCTAAGGACGCAGGGTTCGCTCTCTACGAGGTCCTGCTCGGCCTGGCTATTTTTGCCGTTGGTGTCATCGCGCTTGGTCGCGCCGTAAACAATTGCGTGACGGCCAGCGGATTGAGTGCCGATGACGCGCGGGTCCGACAAATCCTCGCCAATCGCATGGCCGAAGTGCAAACCACGCCGGGCCAACCTGATTTGGAGAAGGAAATCAAAATCGATACCGGACATGGCATTGTGCGCCTCTTGCAAAAAGTCCAGGCGGAGGACCTGAAAGAAGAGAGCTCGATTGCCGGCAGCACGGGCGGGACTTTTCTGACGCCTATCATTGGCATCAATCGGGTGACCTTAACCGCGCAATGGACGCGCGGCGGTGTTCGACAATCAAAGCAGATAGCGTTTTATGTTTATCGTCCGCGCTGATCGCAAACGCATTTTGGCGTTTACTCTGCTGGAGGTCACCTTGGCTGTGACCATCCTGGCGATGATGTCATTCGTCATTTACCGCTTCGTCCAAACCAACATCGTAGCGATGCGTGTCTCGGCCGCTGCTGAAGCCACGGACGCCCGTTACGACGGGCTGCGGGAGTTGCTCACGCAACAAATGCAGGGTATACCGCCGGGGACAGGTGGATTGCTCGGCGACGCTTTAAGAGTAAATGACCGCGATCGGGATGAGATGACGTGGCTTTGCAGCGCGGGCCCCGGATTGCTGACCCGCTACGCAACCGGCGATTATCGTGTGAGCCTGCGATTACGCGCCCATGATTCGAAAACCAACCAACTGGATCTCGGGATCCTGCGAAAACCGAAAGATGATCCTGCCGTCTCGAACGAGCATGAGACATGGATTCGTTTAATTGACAACGTCGGCAGTTTGCGAATTCGCTACTTCGATTCGCGCCTAAACACGTGGGTTCAGCGCTGGGTCGATACCGTCACATTGCCGCGCTTGGTCAAAATCGTCATCGGCCGCAGCGATGCTTCGGCCCCAGCTGAAATTGTCGTGCCCTTGGCGCGAACACCCTTATGAGCCGTTCAAAATCGCGCGGTGCCGCCTTATTATTATCATTATGGGCGCTCTTTTTGCTCGGGGCATTGGTCATGTCATGGGCGTTGGATATCAATTCGCGCATCACCGTCTCTGGCACCGAGAATCGTATTGTCGAAGCAGAAGCGATGGCAGCCTCTGGGGCGGAAATTGCCATGCATCCGGCAATCAGACCAGGATCGCGAAACCTCCAAGGCAAATTCGGTCATGGTCAAAGCTATAGCGCGCGGCTAACCGGCGAAGGTGGCCGATTGAACATCAATTGGCTTGTCGCTGGTGAAAATCCGTTGCGAATCGACATGCTCCGGCGTTACCTCGAAATCAAGGGCGTCGATCTGAATGAACGCGATCGGATGATCGATTGCCTGCTCGATTGGGTGAGCCCGAGCAATCTGGTGCACTTAAATGGTGCGGGGGAAAGCGAGGATTATCATCCAGCACACACGCTTCTGACTCGCATTGACGACCTGAAGAAAGTGAAAGGCTGGGAGGCGTTCACAGCGGCGCCAGGATGGGATGAAGAGCTTACCGTTAACAGCAGCGGCCCCGTCGATGTGGCGTGGGGGTCGCGCGATGTTCTACGCGCTTTGCCCGGAATGACCGACGAATTGGTCGATCGCTTTTTGCAATTGCGACGAGGGCCTGATGGGGTCGATGCCACAGTCGACGACGCGACCTTCAAGAGTCTAGAAGACGTTCGAGTCGCCCTTGGGATTTCACCCCAACAATTTCAAGCCCTTTCGCCGTTTATCTCTTTTAGAGACTCGATTGTGCGCGTTATCAGCACAGGCCAATCGGGAGATGTGACGCGCGTGGTTCAGCTCGTTTTCCGCCGCTCCGGCACAACCGCGCAGCTGATCACCTGGAAGGAGTTTTGATTATTAACGCGTCCGGTAGAATGTTTCTGGTTCCTGCCGCCCAGGGATGGACTTTAATCAGCCCTGGCGCCGAGTCCGGCGCCTGGCGAGTTCGCGGTTTTCCAAACCTCGATGAAGCAGCTCAAGCGCTCAACGCGTCGGACGATTTCGTCTTGGCGTTGCCTGTTTCGGCGATCCTGGCACAAAGAATACGCCTACCCAATGTCGAGGGCACAGAACTCCGGGAGATGGTGCGCATTCAAATCGAGAAGGCTCTCCCATTCTCGACCGATGAAGTAACGAGCGATTTCGAAATCATCGATCAGGTTAACGGCGAATGTGTGATATCCGCTGTCGCTGTGCAAAATCAGCGTCTGGCTGAAATAGCCGCCCCGCTATTGAATCGGGATGTTATTCCCTCGGCGGTGACGGTTTACGCTGCGCAACGGCTGGCCACTCACGCCGGAAAGGGCCGTGTCCTATTTATTTATCCCGAAGTGGGCGCATTGATCTCTGCCATTTCGGAAAACGGAAAGCTCAGTTTTGCTCGGAGCGTTGAGGGCGGGACGGCGGCGCGGTTGGAAGTGGAACTGCCACAACTTGCACTCAGCGCCGAATTGCAAGGCATCGATGCTTCGTTTCAAACCGTGTTGCTAGATGAAAAGTGTTTCGAGCTCCGTGAAGAAGTGGAGCGCGCTCTCGCTACCCGTACCGACCTCGTTGGGATCGAAACACCACCGGCGCCAACCGGCCTCAATTTACTTCCCCAAGCCTGGCGCGAACTCGCTTTCCTCCAGTTGATCTATTTGCAAATCCGCAAACGACAGCTTGACGCTGCCATCGCTCGCGACAATCCGCGCACCGCCTTCGTGCGCGCCGCCGCCAACAACTGGAAAATTCTTTCCCCTGCAATCGATCCCCATTTTTACCCGATCGAAATTTTGTTGCGCCTATTTGAGAGCCTGCCCTCGGCGGACGTACGTATTACCGCCTATGATCAATCCGCCCGACAGCTTTCCGTTGAAGGGGAATCCAGTAGCGCCACCCTCGCCTACCAATTTGCCGACAAAGTAAAAAAGAATCCGGGCTTGCAGAATTTTGTTTTCGACATGCAAGCGCCCCACATACTCCAGAACGATCATGCGCAGTTCCGGTTGGAAGGGAAACCGCGATGATCAGGCGATTTATTCAACGGCTGAATCAGCGTGAACGCATCCTCGCTTTGCTTGTCGGCGGAGTCGTTCTTGTCCTGATAAACTTGTTTTTGTGGAGTTGGCTCCTCGAGGCCATCTCTAATTCTCGCCGCGTCGTGGCGACGCGAAAACTCGCTCGTAACGAGCAGGTGGTCTACATGCGCGAGGGCGATCTTTGGGCAAAGCGGGAGAAGTGGTTACGCGAGCATCAGCCGGCTTATCGTGGTGCAAGTGATGCCTCGGCCTTGCTTGATCAGCTCAAGCAAATTGCGAGCAAGTATAATATTCTAATTGAAAATCCAGCGATCGGTAACGGGGAGACGAACGCCACCTACCAATCTGTTTTTGCATCAATTGAAACGAAAAGCGCGTGGCCGGAGCTCGTTCATTTTCTTTATGATGTCCAGAGTCCGGAATCATTCATCGTCTTTGAAAGCGTGAACGTCATGATCGATCCAGCTGATCCGACACAAATGCGTGGTAAATTCAAGATCGCGCGCTGGTATGCGCCGCCCAACGCCGGAAAATTAAAATGAAACCTGTTTTGCCCATAACGTGTATGACGCTCGCTTCAGTTTTCGCGGCGCAGGCGGACGACGCGCTGCCGAAGCGATCTGATTTCAATCGCTATCAAGCGATGTTAAATCGATCGCCATTCGCCATTGCGACGGCACCGGTCGCAAGCGCCGCTCCCGATTTTGCGAAGGATCTCTATGTTGCGAATGCCGCCCGCTCGCCGGATGGCGACCTGGTAACAATTGCCTCCGCTAGTGACAAAAACTTCAAGAAATATCTCACGACCAAAATGCCGGTAGACGGGTATGCGATCGCGAATATTGAATGGTCGGACCGGGTCGGTGCAACCAAAGTAACCATCACTAAGGACGGTAAATATGCGTCATTGACGTTCAATCAGGCGTTGTTGTCGCAGCCTCTGCAAAATCCTGCACCGACGCCAGCAAGTGCGGTTGCGCAAGCGCCCAGCGTAGTTGTTCCCGGCGTCAGCCCGCCTCAAAATTACATTAAACCCGCTCCAATACCCAGTTTGCCGCCGCCGCAACCCATTTCACCGCCGGCGACACAAAATCGTCCTCACGTTCGGGGAGTGATCCAGCGGAACCCGAATGCAGCATCACCGGTTCCGAACGTCCCTCCGCCGCAGACACAAGAATAGCGCGCCGAGCTGTTTTATTGACCCCAATCGTCGTCCGGGGTGTCGGGGATCCGGTCTGGTCCGGCCGAATAAAGATCGTAACCCGTGGAATTTTTGCGGCCAGGAGAGATGTAAACGTAGGGTGTGTTCCAAGGATCTTTGGGGACTTCATTCATTAATTGAGTCCAGCGCGATGGCCTTGGTTCGGTGCTTGGGGGCGTGACAAGCGCCTGCAATCCTTGCTCAGTGGTAGGATAAAATCCATTGAGGCTTTGATACAATCGCAACTGGGTGTTCAGGGCTTGAATATCGCCTTGCACCCGCACCCGTCGACCGACTTCCACGTTACCGGCGAGTTTGTAAATCGCCGCACCCATTAGCAGCGCGATGATCGTCACCACGAGCATGATTTCGAGCAAGGTGAAACCGCTTCGTTTTTTTCCCATTGAGAGCTTAGACAAGCGATTAGCGTTCTGGCTTCAAAATATAATCCGATTTATCCCAGAGATACTTGAGCTGAATCTGGGTGGAACGAATGACCGAGGCAGCCGCGTTGGGCCCATTGTTAATGACGATATTGTTAGTGCCGACTTGGAGGGACGCTAACGGTACAATCTTTTGTGCGCGCACCCAGCCCGTGTACTGGAATTGCATCTCATTCACGAAAGTGTGCATTTCGCCACGATACGCGGGATCGGCGAGTTCCGGCAGGGCGAGCGAGACGGCACCAACATTCACGCCATTCACAATCACTTCCGGAGGCGAATCGATGCGCGGTCCCGCAACTTCAAATCTGATTAATGCCAGCAACGGTTGCGATTCCATCCCGAATTGGAATACGGCTGCTTGATCGGAGGTGGAGCCGATTCGAATCGGCTCAGCAGCCAGACTGGCGGTGACGGTTCCGAATTGTTCTGAATCCTGGGTCGGCGCGTGCAACCGAGTAGAGAGAGAGAATGGCTCCGGCACTGAGTCTTGCGTGCCGGCGCTGGCGGCGTGAACCAGTTCGCTGCTAGTCATCCATTCAAGGTAGGCGCTACGCACCGTCGTCCCATCCCCTGGCACCTCCACGTCAATGGTGGCGATGCCATGCATCGGAATCATGACGGACTCCGAACTGTCCAAGTCAATTCCGCTCCCGAGGGGGCCTGATCGGAGTAATTGCGAGCCAGACTCGTCCCAGGCTATAACTTCCGGTTGTGAGCCAGACTTATCGTTAAAGAACAAACGAAAAAAGAGAACGCTTTGAGCATCGCCGGGCTTGTTTAAGCGAATTCGAAACACGGTGGAGGCAGTATCGGATTTTGGCTCGGCCGGGACTAACGAAACCGACTCGACCCAATTCGGCACGGCTTGAATGGAGCCGGGTTTGGCTGTTTGGCGCAGGTCGAGCCAGGCGCTGCCAGCCATACTCGGTGGATTCGGGGCCGACGTCGTCGGGCTACGGTCGAATGCCTCTTGCGCGAAACCGATACGCGTCGCGCCGATCAAAATGAATAAAAGAAAGCGGCGACGCATGAAAATCGGCGGATGCTATCTCACCGCGTTCGGAACTGCAAACTATGCGTCATCTCAAAGACCGCCGAGAGAATGCTGTATACAACGAAACCGACAATGATAGCAATAATGATAATAATGATGGGTGCGATCAGCGATGACGTGATTGTAACAGTCCGATCAAGTTCGCGTTCATAAACATCGGCGATTGTTATCATGGTTTGGCCAAAGTGACCGGTCTGTTCGCCAACTGCCATCATATCCGTCAGCAAATCGGGAAACAGGTTCTGTGCCGCCAGCGCGGCTGACAGATGAGCGCCATCGACCACCGCGCGTCGCACCTCTGCCAGCTTCTTCTCGACATATCGGTTGTCCGCAATCTCCGAAATCAGGTCGAGCGAACGTAGGAGCGGAATGCCGTTTTCCGTCAGCGTTCCGAGCGTGCGTGAAAATTGGGCATAATAACTATGACGAATCACACGACCATAGCCGGGAATGTTCAATCGAAATTGATCCCAAGCCGTTCGCCCTTCGTCCGTTCGAACGAATGCGCGCCAGAGCGCGATCGCAGCGATGCCGAACAGGAACAAAAGCCACCAATAGGTTGTAATCAGGTGATGGACCTGCATGAGAATGCGGGTTGGTAACGGCAGTGCGCCGCCATTCTGTGACATGAACTGCGTAAGCTGCGGCACCATGAACGTGATGAACACGGTGATGAGCCCGGCACCGGCCACGGCTAAAAATGCTGGATAAATTAGCGCTTGTTGGACGCGATCGCGCAAATTCTTCGCTTGCGTCAAATGCTTCACCAGCCGCATCAGGATTTCCGGAAGTGCGCCGCTGGCTTCACCTGCCGCCACCAAGTTTACATAGAGGGGAGGGAAAATGCGCGGAAATTCGCGCAGCGCTTGCGAAAAACTTCGACCGTCAACCAGCGCCTGATGCAAGGTCCGCGTCATCTGCTGCACGCGCGGATGTCTCAATCGTTTTTGCAAAACAGAGAGGCCCTCGTCGAGGGTCATGCCGGCCTGCAGTAAATGCGCGAGCTGTTCAGTGAAGACGAGTAACTGACTGTGCGGAATTTTAAGCGACTGGGGCGAAAAATCATCGATATCGCTCGTACTCCGGTTGAACACTTTCGGAATAAATGGCCGAGCTGTCGTTGCCGGAACGGTGATGGGACTCACCCCCACAGGTTCGATTCGGATCGGGATACAGTTCTGCTGTTCGATCTGGCGAATCGCAACGCTACGGTCAGGGCAGTTCACGACGCCTTCGACCAGGCCACCCTGTGCGTTTCGCGCTTTGTAAGCGAACTCCGGCATACTGGTTGGAAACTATCGCGATGCGCCAGCGCAGTAAACACTCTGGCCAGCGCGACTAACAATCGCTAATCTGAGGAAACCTTCCCGTTCATGAACACTCTGCATGCAGCTCTCGTGCCCGGATTAATCGCCGGCATCACCTCGGCTTTTACGAGTTGGCTCTGGATGGGTGTAATTTTCCATCGTTACCAACGCGCCACACCTGAAATCTGGCGAGCCGAAGGGCCGCGCAATTATGTGCTCTCCAGCGTCGTGCGAGTGCTTTCGGCGATTGCAATCGCTGTGCTCTACGTTTTTGTCGCGCGTTTCCATGTTACCTGGTTTTCCGACGGAATGATTGGCGCGTTCCGATTTGCCGCCGCCATTTGGATGGCCCTGGCTGCGCCGGTTGCAATTGAAAGTGCGATTTACATTCGGATGCATTCGATGGTTGTTCTTGGTCAGGTAATCGACTGGCTAACGACGTCGATTTTGGCTTGCGCCATCACGGCCTGGTGGATCAGGGCGTAATTTCCGAAGAACCGTCGCGCGTGGCACGCTTGATGCAATAAAGCGGTATGTGAAAAACCCGCGTTTAAGTTGCACGGACGAACTTCTCGCCAGGGTGCGCCCCTATCGCGTCGTAGTGTTAATCGCCGGTTTGACGATCGCCGCATCCACGAACGTTTACGCGTTGTTGCGGCCGCCGTTTCCGGTGCGAGCACTGCCGCCATCGCACGGCCATTGGGTGGTCATCGGAAACGATTCAACGGGTGCCTGGCCACGAGCACAAACGCCCGCCCCTTCACGGTAGCCGAGCGTCCAATAATATTTTGCCGGAGTAGGGGCGATTGACCCCAACGTCTCCGTCGCTTAACCGAAGAGCTCGATCCCGCGCAAATTTCCTCAATCGCCACCACGAGCAACCGCGGAACACAGACGTCCACCTCCGTGCGCCGCATAGGCCTAAAGTCGGGCTATCCTGGACGTAGTCATAGCCATTGGTAAAAACTTCGGCGAGCACGAATGGACTCGAACATGGTGACGTTTCGCGCTGCCCCGAACGCACTGAATCAGCGGGATTACTGGGAAGCACTGCACACAATCTCTCGGCCCGAACACTGTGAATCAAAGCTGCCCGGTGTAGCGGTTTATCAATCTCTCCGACTCATTCCACGGAGAAACAGGCCGCGGCCTCGGAGATAGGGCAAAAAGGATGGACCTCCTTCGGCTGTTACCGATTTGGCGGCGTCACCCACCGTAAGGTGATGCCGATCAGCCGAGTTATCTAACGGCTGTTTCCCAGTTCACTTTTTAGCACGATGATTGAAAGCAATAATCATCTGTCCATGCGCGCATGATCTTCACTTTTCTAAAACGTCGCCGGCGCGATCGTCTGCGGGCGCGATCTTTTCCAGCCGCATGGAAGTCCATCCTTAATCGCAATCTTCCTATCTTCCGCCGCCTCCCATCCTCGGATCAATCCGAGCTTCTTGGTCACGTTCAGGTTTTGCTGGCCGAAAAGCATTTTGAAGGCTGCGGTGGACTCGAACTCACCGATGAGATTCGCGTCACTATTGCCGCGCAAGCGTGCCTGCTTCTGCTCCATCGCGAGACGGATTACTACCCTGAGCTGACTTCAATTCTTGTTTATCCCTCAGCTTACATCGCGCACGAGGACCGCTACCTCGGTGACAACATTTGGGAGCAAGGGGACGAAGGTCGTCTTGGTCATACCGGCCGGCGAATGGGATCGCTCGTGCTCGCATGGGACGAAGTCAAACGCGGCGCCGCCGATCCGGCCGATGGCAGAAATCTGGTGCTGCACGAGTTCGCGCATCAACTCGACTTCGAGGACTCGCGCACAGACGGCGCGCCTCCGCTCTCCACTGGCGCAGAGTACCTGGCCTGGGCGCGAGTGATGAGTCGGGAATTCGAAGCATTGCGAAAAGCGGACGAGACGGGAACGCCAAGTCTCCTCGATTCTTACGGCGCGACGAATCCGGCGGAGTTTTTTGCGGTGGCGACGGAGGCCTTCTTCGAGCGTCCGCGTGCCATGCGCGCGAAGCAGCCCGCGTTGTATGCGCAACTCGCGGCGTTCTATCGTCAGGATCCGGCCAGCTATTCTGCCGAGGCGGCTAGATAACTCGCAGTGCCACTGATCGCGAAAATTGATTGGAGGTCCGACAGACATGCCACCCGATATGTTTTCAGAAGCGCGGCGCAGCCCGCCGCTACAAGAAAGGGCGTAGCGGTGCTGTGTAAGCGCTGAAACTACGTAGTTGACCCACCCGGGATTGGCGCGTTCTTTCACGCAACCTGCTACTATTCCAAGACCGATGGCCCATGTCGTGACCGAGAAATGCAACGGATGCAAGTTTACCGACTGTGTAGAGGTGTGCCCGGTCACCTGCTTCTACGAGCTGGATAACCAGGTGGTCATTCACCCGGATGAGTGCATTGATTGCACGGCATGTGTAGAGGTATGCCCCGTGCACGCCATCTACGCGGAGGGTGATCTTCCGCCAGAATTTACAAAAGACACTGAGTTCAACGCGACCCAGGCCCAGCAGATCAAAGATTCGGGTGGGGAGCCGATCACAGCCCGCAAAGAGCCACTGCCCGGTGCCTTGGAGCGGAAAAAGGCGTTGGGTTATTAACGCTTTTCGTTCCCGTAGTCAGGTAACGGCGTAACGGTGTGTGTCGGCGTAACGGCGTGGAGGTCGGGCCTCTCGCCTATTGTAGCTGACTCCATTCCACGCGCCGCGTGGCACCTTGCCGGCCTGAATGCGTGCAGGTAGTGAATTCAACCGCCGGCGCTGTTAGCGAACCCAAAACGTTCACGGTTGTTTCCTACGGCTCGAAATCTTTTTGCTGCAAAACTGCGCAACTCAGCAAAACGCCGCGAAAATTTGTGACGGACTGAGTCGCCAAGAAGCACACACGATCACTTTGGCTCTTGCTCAGCTAGGTGTCATCGAGATCGTTTGTAAAGGCCAGCCAGG
This sequence comes from Verrucomicrobiota bacterium, assembly GCA_003217965.1. GTDB lineage: Bacteria > Verrucomicrobiota > Verrucomicrobiia > Chthoniobacterales > UBA10450 > AV69. Next base: position 18,142 of record QHNB01000043.1, read on the forward strand.
TCTGAATAAGCAGAGAAGCCGCAGAGTTTCGGTATCTTCTGTCGGACGAGCAAAAATGGCGCGGATGAGAATGATCGAGGATTTGAACTTTAGAGGACGACTTGTCCCACGCGCGTGCGCCATAGAAGGTCCGCTCAGCCTGCCGTGCCCATGCGAGTTGCGTTAACGAATTCCTCGGTCCGATGATCAATCTGCCGGCCGTTGCGTCCTCGATTTTCGTGAATGTAAAGCCTCCTGTGCTGCGCAGTGGCAACCGAAGGCGGCGGCAGACTGATTTCGTATTTTACCCGCCGACGGTGATCGGCGAGCTGGAGCTCAGGACAATACACGCTGTTGAACTTCCACAGCATCCGGATGAGGTTGGTTTGTCCGCAAAGCAATTTCCGGATAACAACTCCCGCGCACTGGTGCAGCGCCGCCCAGCCCAGATTTTTACGGGCGAGCACGCGCTGGCTTTCCACAAGTTCCGTGTAAAATTCCGGTAGCGGCAATTTGGTCGGCAACACCGCGTGCTGGATGTCGAACAGCCGGTAGTCGCGGGTCGTAAGACGACGCGATTCGGTATGCCAGCTTTCCGTACCGGGATACGGTGTA
>QHNB01000044.1 GCA_003217965.1 Verrucomicrobiota bacterium
CCATACGACGGCACTTTGTCTGGAATTCGAGCAGTGGAAGAATTTTCGCACTCAATCAGTCGCTGAAACGTCACGCCTGATCGGCGGCTGGTTTTCCGATTTGTTGTTTGTCCTTTGCCCAAAGCTGCCGAGCCAATGCGTCGCGCGCAGCCTCGATTTCGGCTGCTTGCTTGCTCTGTCCACTGCCGCGACCGAGCGATCGCTCACCCCATCGTACTTCCACCACGAAGGTTTTGGCGTGTTCAGGTCCGGTAGCCGAGATCATTTCGTAGCTCGGTCCTTGCATGGCGATGCCTTGCAAAGTTTCCTGGAGCTGGCCTTTGGGGTTTACATCGACCGGCCGATCGAGCACTTGCTCAAGGACCTCGCGCGTTTCGCGCAAAATGAAATCGCGCGCGGTGGCAAAATCGCTATCGAGATAAATCGCGCCAATGATCGCCTCGAAGGCGTCGGCCAGTGTTGATGTGCGCTCGCGCCCGCCGCTTGATTCCTCGCCTCGGCCCATGAGGAGATGGCATCCCAGATCCAATCCCTGAGCATGAGTTTTGAGCGCATCGCGCGAGACCAGGCGGGCCCGCAACTTAGTAAGTCGCCCCTCGCGCTCGCGCGGAAAATGGGAATAGAGATATTCGGTAATGACAAGCTGGAGCACGGCATCACCCAGAAACTCCAGCCGCTGGTTATCTTGATGATGACGCTGCTTTTCATGGCCGACGCTCGGGTGCGTCAATGCTTCCTGCAGAAGAGCGGCTTGGCGAAAGGCGTAGCCAAGGCGTTGCTCGAGCGGGTGCACGTTAGCGGCGCTGAAAAACCGCAATTGATGCGATGACGTCAACTGCGCGCTGCAGGACGGCATCGTGTAGGTTCTCGTCTGAATTGCGTCGCTGTTGCCGCGCTTCCAGCTCCGGATTCGTTCCGGCAATCAAGGCCGCTTCATTAAAATGCGGACGCTCCGTCTCGAAAACAAAAGCCGCAATCCCCCGTTGCGCGCTTAACACAAAAATCTGCCGTTTCTGCGCGGGCGGCGTCTCTACTGGCAAATCCGGTTTCACTCCATCAGGAAACAGTGAATGGCCATCCGCCCCGATCACCTCTTCCACAGCTACACGCAAAGTTTTTCCACTGGCGAGGGGGAAATCTGAATATTCCACGGCGCGCCCGGCGGTCGGCTGTCCAATTAACAACGCGCGCGCATGTGATTTTAACGCCACCGCTATGGGCTCGGCTGCGCCGGCCGTTTCTCCGTCCACCAGCACCGTCGTAAGCCCCTGAAACGAGGGGTCGCGATCATTGGTCAAGATGCGATCCTGTCGGGCCGCGGTCTTATGCAGCGTCCAAAGCGTCTTTTCCTTGGGAATAAATCGTTTTGTCATTTCCGCTGCCACATCGAAGTCGCTGTTCCAGGTTGAAGCACGCAAATCGATGACCATCGCGTCCACTTTCCTGGTCGCGAAACTTGCAAGCGCCTTGTCCAATTCACGCAAGTTATCGGCGGTCAACGAGCCGATGCGGACATATCCGATGTGATTGTTGAGCACTTCACTGTAGAATGGTGCGGGCACGTTGGTGCTCTCGCTGTCCTTGTTGGGCAAGAGAATGGCGCCGCCATGCAAGCGCGCGAGCAATCCCTCCAGCGTCGCGCGATTGATCTCTTGATCCTTCAGCGCATTCGGATCGATGAAATTCGATTTGAGCACCCGAATTGTTTCATCGATCTCGGCCGGAGCGAGCGAATCGATCAGCGTCTTTGCCCCGACGGAAGCGACCGGCTTCGGCGTCGGACTGGGCGTTTGCCCTAATGCTGGGTGACACACGCACGGGACCAGTACTGCAGCGACAATCGCTTTTTTAAACATGGGCGGACGCCGACTTTATTCGCGCTGCACCGGGAGAGCAATATCCCGGCGAAACTGTCGGCCTTCGAAATCAAGCCGGTCGACTGCGGCATACGCCTGCGCTCGCGCTCGATCGACCGTATCGGCCAATGCCGTCACTGCCAGAACGCGTCCACCGGCTGATACAATCTCGCCATTCTGGCGTTTGGTTCCGGCGTGAAAGACATGAACGTCGGCCATTTTCTCCACATCTTGCAAACCTGAGATTGGCTTTCCTGTTTCGTATTTTCCGGGATAACCGCCCGATGCAAGGACGACCGTCACGGCCACGCGCCGGTCCAATTGGATCTCGAAATCCCGAAGTCGGCCGTCGATTGTGGCGTTCAATAAAGGCAAAAGATCCGACCTAATCCTTGGCAGAATCGCTTGGGCCTCGGGGTCGCCAAACCGGCAATTGAATTCGAGAACTTGCAATCCGGCCTCAGTAATAATTAATCCCGGGAAAAGAAGGCCGCGAAATTCGGTGCCGCGTTTCGCCAATGCGGCGAGAAGCGGACGCATGATTCGGACGGTGAATTCCTTTTCGCGGTCGGCATCCCAATTATCCGCCGGGCTGACCGCGCCCATCCCGCCGGTGTTCGGGCCGCAATCTCCGTCAAACGCGCGCTTATGATCGCGGGCGGTCCCGAGCATTCGAAAACTCTTTCCGCTTATCAACGCATGCACTGAGCATTCGCTGCCATTGAGGCGTTCTTCGATTACGATGCGCTTTCCGGCATCGCCGAAAACTTGTTCGTTCATCATTGCCCGAATGGTTTGGCGCGCCGTCTCCTGGTCGGGCGCGATAATCACGCCTTTGCCCAAAGCCAGGCCATCAGCCTTAATTACCGCAGGCATTCCGATTTCGTCGCAATAACGCAAAGCGGCCTCGCTCGATGAAAATGTGTGCGCTGCCGCCGTCGGAATTCCTTCCGCGCTCATTATTTCTTTGGCGAAGATTTTCGATGCCTCCAGTCGAGCCGCCGATTTGCTGGGACCGAAGACACGGAGTCCTTCTCCTTCAAACAGGTCCACAATCCCGAGCGCGAGCGGGTCGTCCGGACCGATCACGGTTAAATCGATGTGATTCTCTTTCGCAAAATGCGCCAGTTCCGGTAAATCATTTGCCGCGATTTGGACGTTTTCGGCGATGCTTTCAGTCCCTGCATTTCCGGGCGCGCAGAAAATTGTTTCGGCCTCGGCAGACTTCGCCAGTTTCCAGGCCAGAGCGTGTTCCCGGCCGCCGCTGCCGATGACCATTATTCTCATCAGCGCGACCGTGCTTCAGCGCGCGATGGATGGCAAGAATCAGCGCGATTCTCGAGGCGTGAGATAAATCGTGAGCTGTTCAGTGTAACGGATAATGCTCAGTTTGCAGACGGCCCCGATTTGTTCACCGACAAGTTTCTTGTGCAAGTCATGAACGCTGCCGATCGGCTCATCATTGAATGCGACGATAATGTCATTGGGATGAATCCGCGACTGTTCCGAGGGGCTCCCTTTCTCGACCGAAATAACCAGAACCCCGGTCTCAAGGGGTAGATGATAAAATCGCGCGATTCGGCGATGTAGCGGCACGGTTTGGCCGGCAATTCCGACATAGCCGCGGCGAATGCGGCCTTCCTTGATCAGCCAGCCAGCTACGAGCTTCGCTGTGTTGCTGGCAATGGCAAAGCAGATGCCTTGGGCCGGGCGAATCATTGCTGTGTTAACGCCAATGACTTCCCCGGCAGAATTGGCCAATGGTCCTCCTGAATTTCCCGGATTCAACGAGGCATCAGTCTGAATAATATTATCAATCAGTCGGCCGGATTGGGCATGCATCGAGCGGCCTAATGCGCTGATCACACCCGTGGTAACACTTGCTTGAAACCCGAGCGGATTTCCGATAGCGATCGCTACCTGACCGACGCGCAATTTTTCGGAATACGCGAGGCGGACATAAGGAAGCTGCGACCCATCAACCCGGATGACGGCGAGATCAGTATCCGGGTCATCGCCAACCAACTGCGCCCGATACTCGCGTCCATCCGGCAGATTAACCACCAGCTCTGCAGCGCCGTGGACCACGTGGCTATTCGTGAGAATGAATCCATCGGGCGCAATGACAAATCCGGACCCGTTTCCGCTCTGTGCGTTCTTCATTCGAGTTTCAATGTTGACGACGGAGGGAGCCACAAGATCAACCACGCTCACAACCGTCCGCGAGTATTCGTCCAGCAAAGCGGTATCTTGGGAAGCAGCGCTGGTTGCGCTACCGGCCATCGGGTTTTGCTCTGGCCAACCCTCTGCCGTCAAGGTATCAGAATACGCTGTATACTCTGTATCAGTCATACTATTAATTTAGGACCTATGGCCCGCGTTGCAACTAACGCGATCCCATTGCAAACCGATCGTCGCCTCTTTTACGGTGTGACACGCCCGTATGCACCAGGCTGAGACGCTCGTGTTTTTGCTCGCGCTAATGACGGCGTTGGTCGTCGTCTCGCGCAAACTCGAGCTTCCCTATCCGGTCCTGCTCGTCCTCGGCGGTTTGGCCATCAGTTTCATTCCGCATTTACCTGCGCTCAGGCTGGAGCCGAATTTCGTCTTTTACTTCTGTCTACCGCCGCTCATTTTCCCGGCCGCGCTCTTCACTTCGTGGCGCGATTTCCGTCGCAATCTGCGGCCAATTCTGCTGCTCGCCGTCGGCCTTGTTTTGTTCACGATGGCGGCCGTCGCTGCCGTAGCCCATGCCATTGTTGAGAATATTCCGTGGGCGGCAGCCTTCGCCCTCGGTGCAATCGTGTCACCCCCTGACGCCATCGCCGCGACGGCGGTCATTCGTCGTCTCTCTGTGCTGCGTCGGATTGAAGCAGTCGTGGAAGGCGAGAGTCTGGTTAATGATGCGACGGCGTTGGTCGCGTTGCAGTTTGCGGTCGCCGCCGTGACGACAGGAAGTTTTTCGCTCGGTTATGCGGCGGTCCAGTTCGTATTCGTCGCGCTGGGCGGAGTCGCGATTGGATTCCTCGTTGGCTTCGCCGTTCGATGGGTACAAAAGCACCTCGATGATCCGCCGGTGCAGATTGCGATTACTTTGCTTACGCCTTTTGTTGCGTATCTCTCGGCCGAGCGGCTCCATGTTTCCGGCGTTCTCGCTACCGTGACCGCGGGAATTTATCTCGGTTGGCATCTGCCGCTGATCGCGAAGGCCCGTTATCGCCTGCAAGCCCAAGCATTTTGGGAAATGATCGTTTTTCTTATCAACGGGCTCGTCTTTATGACCATCGGCCTCCAATTGCCGGAAATCCTTCGTCAGCTCACAGGGGAATCGTGGGCCCATCTGATCGGAATCGGTGCTGCCGTCAGTGCCATAGTTATCCTTGTGCGTATTGCCTGGCTCTTTCCGGCGGCGTGGTTGCCCCGATTGCTTTCGCGCAAACTACGCCAGCGAGATCCAATGCCATCGTGGCAGGAGCTTGCCGTAGTCGCCTGGTCGGGCATGCGGGGCGTCGTCTCGCTCGCGGCTGCGTTCGCGTTGCCGTTCACACTCAGCAATGGTGTGCCGTTCCCGGGACGTGGCTACATTCTCTATCTCACTTTTTGTGTCATCCTTGCCACACTCGTATTGCAAGGACTGACGCTGCCGTTGTTGATTCGGAAGCTCGGCGTTACCAGCGATGGTCTTAATGATGAAGAGGAACGCGACGCGCGATTTCAGGCTAACCGCGCCGCCCTGGAGTTGATCGAGCGCCTGGCCAGCGAGTGCGAGGTGCCGCGGGATGTCGCGCAACGGCTCGAGGCCGAATACCGCGAGCGCATCCAGGAATTGCAAAGGTGCGCGTCGGCTGGCGATCCGAGCGGTGAAGTAGCCACGCCGCATTATCGGCGGCTCCAACACGAGGCCCTAAAAATTGAGCGCCAGACGATTATTCGTTTGCGGAATGAGCAGGTGATTAATGACGAGGCGCTGCGACGCATCCAACGGGATCTTGATCTGGCGGAGGCGCGGCTCACTGGCGACTGACGCGCATTTCGGACAGAATCTGCGAAGATAATTACAGCGTGGAGAAGACTGATTGCTGCCGGATTTTTCTGCTGTCGCCCGCCCATGCTGGCGGGTTGCGGGCGCAGATGATCTTGAGTGAACGCGCCCAATTCGATCTGGCCCGGCGACTACGAAGCCGCGAAGGGGCGACCATTGGCGAAGTGTTCGCTTTTCTGAGCGGACTCTATTTTCGCGGGAAGCTTGCCTATGCCAACGCCTTCGCCCGGCCTAGAGCGGGCGTTTGTGGTGTACTCGTGATCACGCCAACGCGTGGCCTCCTTGATGCCAGAACCAAAATCAGCCTGACCGATTTGCGCGAATTCGCTGAGGTGGACATTCATGAGGATGATCCGCGCTATCGCAAACCGCTCGCCCGCGACGCGCGAAAATTGGCGCGCACTCTGTCGGACGCGTGTGAGGTAATTTTACTCGGCAGCGTCGCGACCGGAAAATACGTGGATGTTTTACTCGAAAACTTCCAGCACCGTTTGCGTTTCCCGGCCGATTTCGTCGGGCGTGGCGACATGAGTCGCGGCGGATTACTCCTGCGCTGCGCCGTCGATAAGACCGAACTCACTTACGTTTCGGTCGCTGGCGCGATCCGAAGCGGAAAGCGGCCCCCCAAACTTGAGCCGCGCCGTTACAATCAGTCCTGGGCGGAAGACTCGAGGGATTCCGAACGGAAGCGAGCAGTCTGTTGAGAGATTTGTCGCCCCATTGAGAATGACGCCTCCGTGAAATTACCGCTAAAGCCGCCGTTTCCGCCGATGGAGGCAAAATCGGTGGATGCCATACCAAGCGGCGATGACTGGCAGTATGAGCCGAAGTGGGACGGCTTCCGTTGTCTCGCCTTCCGCGATGGTGCGGAAGTTTTTTTGCAATCGAAAGCGGGTCAGCCCCTAGCGCGCTATTTCCCAGATATCGTCGATGCGCTCCTGCGGTTAACCGCGAAAAAATTCGTCGTTGATGGCGAGCTCGCGATTGAAGTCGACGGTCGACTGTCGTTTGACGAACTGCAACTCCGGCTGCACCCAGCGGCCAGTCGGGTGAAGAAGCTCGCCGCCGCACACCCGGCGACCTTCATCCTATTCGATTTGCTCGTGGATCAAACCGGGACATCGCTAATCAACAAACCGCTTTTGGAACGCCGTCGTTCGCTCGAGAACTTTGCAAAGCAAAACCTGAAGCGAGACCGCGTCATTCGATTATCGCCGGCGACAACTTCGCTGGCGCAGGCAAATCGATGGTTCGCCAAAGCCGGCGGTAATCTCGATGGCATCACCGCCAAACGGCTGGATGCTTCGTATGCCTCGGGCGAGCGGACGGCGATGGTAAAAGTGAAAAATATTCGTACCGCCGATTGTGTCGTCGGTGGATTTCGTTACACCAGCGGGGCGAAGGTGATTGGTTCGCTCCTGCTCGGCTTATACGATGACGCCGGCTTATTGCATCATGTCGGGTTCACTTCCGCCTTCAAGACGAGCGACAAAGGCGCGTTAACAAAGAAGTTTGAAGCACTACGAAAACCGCCTGGATTCACCGGAAATGCGCCCGGCGGCCCGAGTCGCTGGAGCACCGAACGCACCGGCGAGTGGGCAAGGCACCGCGCCAATGCACGCTCGACCAAGTGGCCCATCGCGAAGACCGCGCCATCGCGTTGCTCTAGCGGCGGTTCCCAGCGCTCCAATCTGCTTTAGGCAGACATGTCATTCTTCCGGATTCAATTCAAAGTTGATGTTTACGTCGTAGTGATCTCCGTTTGCGAGTCCGGTTGGAAGAGAATCAACCCTTGTCACGCGCTTAGCCACGGCTTCGATCGATTCATCGACGACCACATTGCCGGAGGATCGCACGATCTTGAAATCGGAGATCCGCCCATCCTTTTCGATCCGGATCTTCACCAGCGCGGAGAACCTCGCGCCGGATGCAACTACCGTGGTTGGCTGCGCCCATTCTTTGTAAAAACGGTCGTGCAGCATGTTGCCGTACCATGCGAAGTCTGACGTATTCGCGCCGGTTCCAGCAGCTCGATCGCCTACTCCACTGCCAGCTTTCGCAAACGTATTTGCAGATTTTTTCCCTGGTTTTGCCGATGCAGTCGCACCTGCGCTTTTTTCCGCGCGCCTCTCTTTTGCGACTTTCTTTTTCGTCGCCGCATCAGCTGATTTCGCTGCCTCGTCAGAATCCAGTTTCTTAGCCGGCGTTTTTTTGGCCTTCACCGGCGAATTTTTGGTCGGCGAAAGCTTTGGTGCCGTTCTCGGTCTTGGTTGAGGGACTGGTCTTGGCGTTGGCTTGGGTGGTGTTACGCTTGGAGTAACAGCCGGAAGCTCGATATCGCTTTTCACAGCTGGCGCCGGTTCGCTTTCGATTTTTTCAGGAAGGCTTTTAGCCGCAGCCGTTGGTTCTGGAGATGATTCGGATTTTTCCTGAGCAGGCGGGAGCACGGTTGAATCGGCCGTCTCGGCCGAAGCTGTGCTCAACCAGGTAATGCTTTGCGTCTTCGCGTCGTTCGAGAGGCTATTCCAGCGCAGAAACGCGCCCAATAGGCCAACGTGGACAAGGGCAATCAGCGTGACGTTTCGCCAGAAACGTTTGTCGCGTGACATTTCGCTACTTCGATTCCGCTTTGGTCGCGATTCCGACTTTCGTAATTTCCGCCCGCTGCAGCGAATCCATCACCGTCACAAGTTGTTGCACGGGCAATTCGCGATCCGGTCGAGTAACGTTGGCGACGTCCGGATTTACGCGTTTCAATTCGATCAAGCGTGTGACCAAGCTGCCCGGGTCGACAATTTCGTTGT